>JADFNA010000130.1 GCA_022563625.1 Candidatus Zixiibacteriota bacterium | reverse complement strand
GATAGAAACATTTGAGTCGCTCGGTTTCAAACGCGATGGCGTTCTGCGCCAGCGTCATTTTTTTGACGGCGCCTTTCATGACATCTATGAGTATTCGCTGCTGCGCTATGAAGCGAATCTGTAAGCCCGCTTAAATTACCTACGGTACAAAAGAATTACTTTGAAGATATTCTTGGGTGGCCTGTATGGCCTGGGCGGACGAGGGGTGACGCCTAGTTTTGTCCCGGGGAACTCTGGCCGGTAGGCTGCTCCCCGGACTCAGGCGCTGTGGCGGCGGTTTCGGTTGTGACTGTCGGGCGCTGGTCGGCTTCCTTGCGGTTGGTTGGGCGAAGCGCGTTAATTTGCGCCAGTGTTTTTTCTGCGCTCGCTCGCGCTTTTTCGGCAAAGTCCGGGCCGTTTGAGGCATACAGCACCGAGCGCGACACATTCAACAGCGCCGTTCGCGTAAAATTCGCCGTGCCGTCAATCACTGCCCGCTCCAGCGCTCCGCCCTGTGCGCCGATTCCGGGAATCAACAACGGCATATCACCGGCGCCGGCGCGGATTCTCGACAGATGTTCAGGATGAGTGGCGCCGACTACCAGGCCGATGTTGCCGCTGGTGTTCCACTGTACGGCCTTTTTACAGACGCGCATAAACAACGGCTCGCCGCCGCAATCAAGAGTTTGAAAATCAGCGCTGCCGGGATTTGAGGTTAAACACAGCACAAACACACCCCGGTCGCGATAATCAATAAACGGCTTGAGTGAATCATGGCCCATGTATGGATTAACCGTCACCCAGTCAGCCTTATAGATTTTGTAAAGAGCCGAGGCGTAATGTGCCGAGGTGTTGCCAATATCAGCGCGTTTGGCGTCCAGAATAACAGTGATATCATCGGGGATACGTTCGCAAATCAGCCGCAATAGCGACATACCATCAACACCCATCGCCTCAAAAAACGCCAGATTTGGCTTGTAGGCGGATACCAGATCTGACGTCGATTCAATAATCATACGGGCAAAGTCGAACAGCCCTTTGCTTGAATTACCATAGGGATTCGGGACACGTTTGGGGTCCAGATCCAGCCCCACACACAACAATGAATTGTTCTTGGTTTGGATGCGTTTGAGTTTGTCGAGCGCTTTCATGGTTTCAGTCTTTTGCGGCTTCAGCCTTTTCGCCGGTTAATGTACGCCGATGTCCGGTTGAGCGCAAATCCCCGGCGTTTTGCCACATATCGGGTTGATACAGTCTCAGTATTTTTCCAGCTTGCCGATCAATTCTGTGACCGTATCGAGCTTTTGTTTCTTGAGGTATTTCTTTAGTTCGCGCTCAACGATGACCGGCAAGTCCGGCTGCAAAAACAAGGCAGTCCCCAGTTGCACGGCGCTGGCTCCGCAGAGCATAAACTCGATGACATCCCGGCAATTCATCGCCCCGCCAATTCCAATCACCGGAACACGGACTGATTCATAGACCCGATTCACCATCGACAGCGCAATCGGTTTGATAGCCGGGCCCGAAAGACCTCCGCGATTATTGCTCAGCGTCGGCCGCCGGGTTTCGATATTCACGGTCATGCCGATTAGCGTGTTAATCAGCGAGATTGCATCAGCGCCGCCAGCTTCCGCTCCGCGGGCGATTTCGGCAATGTCGGTTACATTCGGTGAGAGCTTGGGAATTATTGGACGGGGGAATACTTTCTTAACTGCGCTGACGACACGTTCAACTTCTTTCGCATTGTCGCCGAACTCAATCCCGCCCGATGAAATATTGGGACAGGAAATATTCAGCTCAATCATATCGGCCCGTGGACAATCGGCGAGCATCGAACACACCTCAATATATTCCTGAAATGAAAACCCGGCGACATTGACAATCACACCGATCCGGTACCCGTCCAGGAAACTGAGTTTCTCTGCGATATAGTTATCCACGCCGACATTGGCCAGGCCGATGGCGTTCAACATTCCGCCGGACTCCTCCGAACAGCGTGGCGGTGGGTGTCCTGGCCGGGGCTGGCGGGTGATTGATTTCGTTACAATGGCGCCCAGCCGGTTCAAGTCAAAAACCGTATCGAGTTCTTCACCATAACCGCAGGTCCCCGACGCGGTCCAGATTGGGTTCTTGAAACGGTACCCGGCGATTTCGACCGACAAATCCGGTGTCTCGCGCGTATCTTTTTTGTTCAACGGCGCTGGTTTCGTTCTTGCGCTTGTCATGCCGGGACTGTTCATGGTGTGAGGCTTAACAGTGGCAGCCTGATGGTATACTACAGCGCGAGGGTCCCTGTGTCAAAAACGGGTCCTTCTTTGCACACCCTTGCAAATCCGCCAGATTTTAGCGGGACGACGCAACCCAGGCAAATACCGAAGCCGCAGGGCATTGGCGCTTCGAGAGCCAGTTGTCCCGGCGTTTCAAATTCCGCCGCAATCCGATCAACAGCCTCGAGCAGCCCTTCGGGTCCGCAGGCAAAGATCACGTTTTCGCCGCTCCCGGCCGTCCCGGGTGTAGAAAGAAAACGCTTCAGTAGGGCGGTAATCATTCCCCGCTCTCCGAAAGAACCGTTCTGGGTCGCCGGCAGGAACCTGACGCCCAGTTTTCGAATTCTGGCGCGGTCGACAATATCTTCGGAAGACCTGCCGCCATAGAAGAACACAATGTTTTTCGGATCATAACCGCGTTCAATCATATGCATCGCCAAAAACAAAAGCGGCGGATACCCTACCCCCCCTGCGACCATCAGCGCTGTCTGCCTTTTGCCGGGCAGTACAAATGGATTGCCCAGCGGCCCGAGGAAATTTACGCCCTCGCCGGCGCGCAATTGCGAAAGCTGATAACTGCCGCGTCCGATAACTTTGAGTATGATTTCAATTTCCCTTTTGACCGTATTAACTCCTGCGATAGAAAATGCGCGGCGGTAAAAAGCCAGGGGATTGCGAAAACCGATGTGCACGAACTGTCCGGGTTTGATTGAAGCGGCGCCGGGAAACGGCCCGAAGCCGAGTAACAGATGATCATTTTTCAAATCACGGCGCGAAGTCAGGAAGACTTCGTGCGAGATGATTGGTTTCATCTGAGGTATTCCGGTTTTGTGATTCGATATTTATACACAAACTAGCCGTCACCAATCCCGTCCACGCCAAACCGCCCAACATCAAATACGAAATTGTCCACCTGTTCATTGTAAACGGAGTTCAATTCAGTGTACTGTGTGGGATTCTTCAATTCATACTCCATCACCCGCCCGTCAAAATCAATCTGGACCTGGTAATACAGATCGAAAAAGTCCGGCATTCCACCGGCGGTTGAGGGATAGATTAATTCAAGTATCTGGTACTGCGCCGGATTTGAAGGCGCATCGCGCAGCACCCGGCTATCAGCGCCTATGTAATGGCGCAATTCAGGGGATAGTGTCGTATCAATTCCCGACGGATCGGTGAACGGATCAAACGCCGCAGTGTCAGGGTCCAGGCTGTCGGCCAGTGTTTCGGGTTCCTGCTCGATCTCCTGTTCGGTCTCTACCGGGGCCGCAGAAGGAATGTAGCTGACAATACTTCCGGCCAGTTTTCCGTATTCATCATCCGGATAAAGTTCAGCCAGGTCGTTGTAAGCGAAGATAATTGTTGAATCATCGCCGCTTTTTTGACTCTGGTCTTCGAGCCAGATTGTTGTAAAACGGGCCTTGGCGGCAAGATTAGAGCGGGGAAATGAATCGACGATGTACTGATAATAGTGCAGCGCTGAATCCAGGTTTGATTCATCCAGCAGCCAGCGTTCGGCAATGTCAAAGTAACTTGCCGGATAGCCGCTATCGGCGACAGTCCCCAGAAGCCCGCGCGCTTCGAGCGCGGTCGGGTAGTAATCAGATTTAGGATATTTAGCCAGCGCACGGCTGATAAGCGAATCAAAGGCGAGCGTATCTTCTTTGAAATCCCTGTGGGCCACAGCCAGAGAAATCATGGCCCTCGGGGCGTAGTAAGTGTCGGGGAAACTGTCGACGGCATATCGAAAAGCCGCCAGGGCCGAGTCTGTCTGATTTAGTTCGAAGAGATATAATTCACCGAGCTTGATCTGGGCCAGTGAGGCATCGTCAAGCTGATCCAGAGTGGTTGTTGAATCTTTGGAAAGTCTGATCTCATAATTTGCGAGTTTGCCGATATCCGCGGCGCGTTTGACTGACTCGTCGTAGTAGGGGTTGAGGCTGCGACCGAGCGCATTGGCTTTATCGTAATATTCGAGCGCCTTGTCCAGGTCAACGTAGTCAAACTGATAAATCAAGCCCAGATTATAGAGGGCCGCGCCCTCTGATTTTTTGCGCTGAGATTCAACACTGATCGCCTCATATTCCTCCTCTGCGAGTATCAGGTCATCATCCATCTCGTAGCCACGGGCTATTTCAAGGCGCACAACTCCGATGGAATCGTAGTACCGCTCATCCTCCGCCAACTGCCGGAAGAGATCCATCCCGCCCTCAATATCCTGCATGAGATAAGCGCATTTCCCGGCCTGGAAAAGCGCGAGAAACTCCTCGTCAGGGTTCGGGTCCATATTCAGCGCGTCGAGATATGCTTTCTTCGCCGCCGGGATGTCGAATTTGGCGAAATTACCGTCGGCTATCTTCAACAGTGATCGCCGCCGGTCGTCTTCGCTGGCCGACAGCGAATCCAGCAGAATCTGGTAATATATTTGAGAGGTGTCATACTCGGTTTGCTCATAATAGAAATCTGCTATGGCGAATGTTGCCTCGACTTTGATGTCTTCGTCGTCCACCGTTTCAAGCAGGCTCTGAAAAATCGTGATTGCCTCGGGACGCTCATCAAGCTGGAGCTTGCACTGGGCCAGATAGAGTTTAGACATTGTTGCATACTCTGAATCCTCGAAGTTGGCCAGAAGTTCACGGAACTTCCGCTGGCTTTTGAGATAATCCTTAATCCAGTAGTAGGACACCCCGATCATATACAGCGCATCATCATAGTATTTTGAATTTGGATGTTTTTCCAGAACAACCGATGCTTTTTCGATTGCTTTCTGATATTTGCTGGTGTTAACGCGCGTTGTGGCAGCGCCGCTTGAGATAGATTTGAGCCGGGCATTCTCGGCTTCGTTGAAATTTTTCTTGGCGTTGTAAAACGTGTTGTAATAGACACAGCCGGATATTCCAAGAATAATGAGCGCCAGCGGGAGAAGACCACGCAAAGCGCTCAATCCGGGGGTCTGGAGAGTTTGCCGGGAAGTGGGGTTTTGCCTGTTCATAGAGTTCCGGTGAGGCTGCATGTTAGTTGAAACGGCCTGCGGCAGCCAGGATAGCGCTCCTGGCGGCCCAAGACCAGAATGTTTGCCTCCACCTGAGCTTTAACACGCATAGGAGCTTGAAGTTCGAGATGTGGCGCCCCCTAGCGTTGCCTGGCGCCGCCTGGCGCAGGCTACAGAGTGTCACTGATTTTCAAATAGCTCTCATACCGCAACCCCGGGATTCGACCGGAATCCACCGCCCCTTTGACTGCGCAGCCCGGTTCGCTGATATGCAGGCAATCGTCAAATCTGCATTGGCCCTGAAATTGGGCGAATTCCTTGAAATAACCGGGCAGGGTCCGGCGGCTGATTTCCCAGAAAGAGAGTACCTTGAGACCTGGAGAATCAACCAGGTATCCGCCGCCGGGCAGGGCATGAAGCTCCACCCGGGTGGTGATGTGGCGCCCCCTCCGGGTGGATTTGGAGACTTCGGCGGTTTTGATATTAAGTTCCGGCAAAATGGTGTTGAGCAGAGTTGACTTGCCAACTCCCGAGGGTCCGAT
>JADFNA010000129.1 GCA_022563625.1 Candidatus Zixiibacteriota bacterium | reverse complement strand
TACCTGGCTGCGAGGGTCATTCAATAAGATTGAGGGTTCTCTGGAATTTGACCCTGAAAACCCTGGTTTGTCTTCAGTTGAAATGACCATCACTGTTGAGGGGTTGTGGTCCGGAGACAAAGCGCGAGATGATCACTTGATTAGTGAAGACTTTCTTGATGTAAAGAACCACCCGACTATAACGTTCAAGAGCGCTAAAATTGATGTTGTTAGCAAGAATGAAAGCAAGGTCACCGGTAACTTAACTATTCGGGGAGTTACAAAACAGGTAGCTTTAGACATGAAATATTTGGGAATGTGGAACACACCTTTCTGGGAAGACGGCGAAGACAAAGGGCCGATTCCTCGAGTGGGTTTTCAAGGGACGACGAGAATCAATCGCCATGACTTCGGCGTTAGTTGGAACGGCGATTTGGAGAAAGGTGGAGTTGTAGTTGGTGATGAAGTATTTATTACCATTGATGTTGAAGCGTTAGCTAAGCAATAGTATAATTTTGTGCTCTGTGAACCAGATTGAAGGGCGCAACTGGCAATCGAAAGATTGAATTCCCTTCCATTACATTGCAACACTTTTCGGTCAACTCCAGTATACTCTAACGCATGAACTCCTGGCTGAAGACCTCACGACTTTGCCGCTATTATAGGCGCGGACCGCAGGAAATACGGGCTGTCGACAACGTAGATCTCACGGTCCGGCGCGGTGAGTTTCTTGGCGTGGTCGGCTCCTCGGGTTCGGGCAAATCCACACTGCTTAATCTGTTGGCCGGCCTGGACACACCGACCTCCGGCTCTATTGACTTTAACAATGTAACTCTCGGTTCATTGAGCCGGCGCGAACTCTCTTCATATCGTATGCGCAGTGTCGGCATGGTTTTCCAATCATTCAACCTTCTGCATTACAAAACCGCGCTGGAGAATGTCGAGCTTGCTCTTTATTTCAGCGGTACCAGCAAAGCTGTTCGCAGGGAGCGCGCTGAGAGTTCGCTCGAAACACTCGGACTGTCAGACAGGCTCGACCATCGCCCATCCGACCTCTCCGGTGGCGAACAACAACGCGTTGCAATTGCGCGGGCGTTGGTGAAAGAGCCGGAGATTCTGTTCGCCGATGAACCGACCGGCAATCTTGACCATGACAATGCCCTGCAAATCGCAGAGTTGCTGGCAAAACTCAACCGCGAGGGGCTGACTATTTTGCTGGTGACACACAATCTTGATCTGGCCGGCTCCTACTGCAGCCGCATTATTACGATGAATTACGGCAAAATAATTGATGATTCCAGCGGGACCCGCGGCGTATGAAACTGCGGGACATGATAGAAATCTCAGTCGGGAATCTGTGGCGCATGAAACTGCGCGCGTCACTGACAATCAGCGGGGTGGTGATCGCCATCGCCGCGTTTGTGTCAATGCTCTCATTCGCCGCCGGGATGGAGGAGAATGTTTCAGAGCGGTTTGACCGTCTCGGACTGCTGTCTACCATGCAGGTTTACCAACAGCGCTCCACCGAAACGGACACAACTACGCTGAACCCGCTTGACGACGGCGCGATCGAAGCTCTGCTCAAAATCCCGGGTGTCACACTTGCTTATCCGTATGATGTTTTTGATGTCACAGTTGAGATTGCCGATACACAGTTTTCCAGCAAAGCGCAGGCGCTTTCGGGCGAAGCGGCCAGGACCAGGCTCTTCTCTCAGTTTCTGGCGGGGAAATCTTTCACCTCGGACATGGCCAATCAGGCTGTAGTCACAGAATCGTTTATGGAGGACCTCGGAATTGATGAGCCGGACTCGCTGATCGGAAAGAAACTAATCGTTTCAATCGGTGTTTCCTCGCTGGACAGCGCGCTGGCGCATCTGATTGAAAGTGACGGAGAGACGTTTCGCGAACGGTTCAGTCGTATTGATGTCGATTCGCTCATAGATAGCCGCGAATACCTCAAGCGAACGTATCAAAAAGAACTCAGCGAGGCGACCCGTCGTTTTCTGGAAGGGTATTTCGGCGCGCGCGATAAGATTGCAGATACGCTCCAAATCACCGGAGTGATTGAGCGCACCCGCGGGCGCTCGCGCTCGGCGCCAATACTTGTACCGGTACAAACCGGGAAACTGTTTAGTTCCAGCGGGTTTTCCGGAAATCCACTAGAATTACTTTCCACAATTCAGAGCGGAACATTCTTTGAATCGGCGCCGGACCCCTCAAGCAAGAGTTATTCGCGTGTGACGATTGAAATAGAGCCAACCGTTCCCTTCGGGCCGGTCAAAGACTCTGTCACGGCGCTCGGGTTTCGTTCATTTTCCTACGCTGAGGAGTTCGAAGAAATCCGCAACGTCTTCGTGTATTTCAACATGGTCATCGGGCTTATTGGTTTTCTGGCGCTGATCACTGTTTCGCTGGGGATTGTCAACACGATGGTGATGGCTATCATGGAGCGCCGGCGTGAAATCGGTGTGTTAAAATCACTCGGCGCAGATGAAAGCGAAATCAAGCTGTTGTTCCTGACCGAATCGGGAGTTATCGGCGTTATCGGCGCGACCGCCGGCATTGTCTTTGGCTGGCTGATTACGCGCGTGGCGTCTTTTATCGCCAAAGATGTCATGGTCAGCAAAGAGATCGACCCGATTGAGTTGTTCTCACTTCCAATCTGGCTGATATTGGCCGCTTTCGCACTGGGACTGATTGTCAGCCTGGCCGCCGGGTACTATCCTGCCTCACGGGCCGCGCGCGTTGATCCGGTTCAGGCGCTCAGAAGTGAATAGGAGCCGGTAGCGCCCGAGTTGATCCAGATTGATTACAGCTTACTTCTCTTCGCAGCTTAGAAAAAACTGATCTCAACACCGGCAAAGCTTAGTCCGACTGAGGACAGCAAAATCATTAAGACGACAAACATGAAGAAAGTCACGAATGAAGCCGTCAACCCTTTGCCGCGCGAAATTCCGAACAGAGTAGCATAGCCGATACCGGCAACTATCGCCGACCAGAACCAGAAAAAATCACAATAATAAGTCAGCGAATAGAAGATCGACGTTAAGTCTTTGCCGGGCATCAGCGACGCTAGACCGTATGAGACAAACATCGTATCTTTCGCAAAGACCAACGGCATACGGAGCAGCCCGCCCACCATCCCGATTAACTCAGCCAGGAGCGTTACCCCCCAGATCGGCATGAATGTCGCCGAGCCGCCGAACAGAAATTTGCCAAAAATCATAACCACTCCCGCAGTCAGTAGTGTCACAAATCCTAAAAAGAATGCGCCACCCAAAAATGACGTGACAGGACTGCTTTCCGCGGCGTTTTCTATCATTTTATCCATAACTTCCGGCGGAAGTGACGTCGATGTCCCAAGCATATCAACCTGCGCTTGCCCGCCATACGGACCCATCAGCATCCCGTTGACTCCGCCCAACAGCATAACGACGATAAGGGGGATTACCCAGCTTGGCTGCGCCTTGAAACTCTCAAACGCCGCTGCTGGTCCGGTGAAAACTCCGACCATGATTGACCAGATACTTTTTGGCGCTGCCGCCGGTGACGCGCTTGCCGTTTCAATCTGCTCTGTTGATTGATGTGATTCTTCCATACAATACTCCGTTATGAGGAAAGTCCAAAACCTGTCTCTGAAATGAATACCGGGCTGAGGCCCATTTATTCAAATTACGAATAAGAGGCCGGTAAATCAAGAACATAAAACTGACCGCCAGGTCTGCTCTGGGTCTAAATGAGACTGTAATTTCAACGAGTTATCCAAGCATTCTGTCTGCGCCGAAGAAAGTGAGGCCCGTTGTTTAACCCCTAATCGTCTTTGCGAGGAGTCCGCCGCAGGCGGACGACGCGGCAATCTCTATACTTGCGATTGGAAGATATTCAGCTATATTCAAGAGTTCGCATGGATGAGCAGATATGAGAGTTCACTTACACATACTGGCCGGCATTGTCATCTGTTTGGCCTTGATTACCTGTAGCGATTCTGGCTTGGAGCCGCAATTCGAACCCGCTATCCTGGTAAAGCATATCGAACCCGGGTATCCACGACTTGCTAGGGATGCAGGTCTTGAAGGGGAAGTCGAGGTCCGTTTTACTATTACAATTACCGGAGTGACAGAGAATGTCGTCGTATCTAAATCTTCAGGCCAAAACGCAGGATTTGAGGAGTCTTCTGTGTTCGCAGTTAAGCAGTGGGAATATATTCCGGCCAAGTTGAATGGGCGGGCGGTGCAATCAATTGACAGCACATTAATTGTTTTTAAATTGTCACGCTGATTATTATCACTTCGGGGAATTCCAATTCGATTGTCAATAACTATCACCTGCGCTTATTGGCTCAACCGACTTGAATGACTGAACTGAACGCCAATTCAAATGCCACCCCCGGTGTAATCGCCCTGCCGCCGCTTATTTACCTGGCCGGGCTGGTGCCGGGGATTGCGCTTGAGTTTCTTTATCCACTGCCGCTTATCGAAAGCCCGCTCTCGCATGTTATCGGCTGGCCGCTGGTAGCTCTCGCGCTGGCCAGCGCCATCTGGGGTATCCAAACCATGCGCAACGCCGGGACGGATGTGGACGTGCGCAAACCGGACACGGCGCTGGTAACAGGCGGGCCGTTTCGTTTTTCGCGCAACCCGCTGTATATCAGTCTGACCCTGCTGTATCTGTCGATTTCAATACTGGTGAAAACCCTCTGGCCGCTGTTCTTTCTGCCGTTTGTGTTGCTGGTTATGATCAAAGGTGTTATTGTTCGTGAAGAGCGCCATCTTGAGCGGCTTTTCGGCGAACAATACATGAGATACAAAGAGAGGACACGCAGGTGGCTGTAGCGAGAAAAAGCGCGCCGACCCGGATTATCAAAACAGACACCGTCAGCCTGTTTCGTGTGATCCTGCCTGTCTCAGACATTGACAGCGCCGCACGGTTTTACTCAATCATCTTCGACCGTCCCGGCGAGCGTGTTTCGCCCGGACGGCATTATTTTAATTTCGCCGGAGCCGTGCTTGCTCTGTATGATCCGCGCGCTGATGGTGACTCATGCGACCCGCGCCCCAATCAGGAGCCGGTCTACCTGGCCGTCTCGGGCCTGAAGAGCTATCTCAAACGCGCCCGGCTGACAGGTTATGTTCCGCTGGATATCGAAATCGAAGAACGCCCCTGGGGCGAGACAAGTTTCTACATCACCGACCCATCCGGCAATCAGGTCTGCTTTGTTGACAAGCGAACGGTGTTTACCGGACAGCGCAGATCGAAGTAGGTGGACGCCCTTACCTCATTGTCATTCTGGGCGAAACGAAGTGAAGCGAAGAATCTCGGTTGTACTAAAGCAGAGATTTTTCACTCCGCTAACGCTCTATTCCGAATGACAATTGTCGTATGTGTAAGTTCAAGGGAAATGTCAGAACTCGTCGAGAGCTGATGCTCTCTTTGGGGATTCTGACCTACCGAAAATGCAGTACAGAAAAATAAGGGCGCCCCACTGCTTGCGGTGGGATTCGTTGACAATGCGGCTATCAAATTCCTAGATCATTCAAAATAATTGAGACTTGCACTTATCCCACTGCAAGCAGTGGGGCGCCCTGCGAATTTTCGTCTTTGCGAGGAGTCCGGCAGGCGCCGAACGACGCGGCAATCTCTCTTACATAGGGTAGAGATTCCCATGTCGCGGAGTTTATCCTGAGCGAAGCCGAAGGGCTCCTCGCAATGACGTAAAGTCGGGGCGTTGTGTAGTCGTATCACTTTGCCTACTTCATCCCTTCACTTCTTTCCATCGAACATCTACCATACAACCGCTATGTCGC
>JADFNA010000128.1 GCA_022563625.1 Candidatus Zixiibacteriota bacterium | reverse complement strand
AAATGGGGCCATAATCAGGGCCGCAGGCACACCTTTGCCGGACACATCGGCGATCGCCAGCCCCATCTGGTTCGGCTCGATATCAATGAACCCATAATAGTCTCCGCCCACTTCTCCTGAGGCAACATTGACTCCAGAAAGGTCATATCCGGGCAGGGATGGATCAGCTTCCGGCAGCAATTCGCGCTGTATTGCGTGCGCGATTTCCAATTGTTTGGCCATTTCACGGCTCTTGACGATTTCATCGTGCAGACGTGTGCGTTCGAGAACCACGGCCACCTGGGACCCGAAGGCCTCAAGCAGTTCGGCGCTGTGGCCGTCATATGCTTCAACCTCGTCACTTTCGAGATTGAAAACGCCAACGACATGGCCATCCAGGGCGACAGGAACTACCAGCTCGGCGCAGGTTTCTTTCCTCGCGCGGACATAGCGTCCATCTTTACTGACATCCGGAACAATCTCGGACTTCCCGCTTTTGGCGACAAAACCAATCAGCCCGCGGTCTGACTCGATATGCAATTCCTTCTCACGCGCAGAATCATAGCCCTGCGAATAAACATGCTCAAATTCGCCCTCATTACCGTCCAGCAGAAAAATCCCGCCGGCGTCAAAACCCACCAACTCACGCACCGAATCCATAATTAGTTCCAGCGCTTCATCCAGATTTAGCGCCCCTGAGAGACGGGTTGAGACTTCCACCAGTTTCTGGCGCTCGCGCGATTCACGGCGCGCCTGGCGCAAGAGCTGGCTGTTGTCAATGCTCAGGGCGATTTGATCAGACAGGCCAATCAGAGTGTCGCGGTCAATCTCGTCAAAATCACCTTCCCGTTTGTTGATCGCTTCAAGCGCTCCGAATGTCTTACCGCGCGCGGTCAACGGAATTGCGATCAAGTTTCTGATCTCAAAATCAAGTTGGGACGCCAGCTCACCGTCATAGCGCTTGTCGGCTTTCGGATCGTTCAATATTGCTGGTTCACCGTGTTCCAAAACCCAGCCGCTGATTCCCCCGCCAGGTTTTTTGCGCAACAACGTCAACTCATCCTCACCGGCCCGCAGAAGCCTCACCCGCCGGTGGTTTATCTTTTCATCAACACGATAAATAAAGGCCGCTTCGGCCCCAACAGCCCCGCACACAAGTCTGAGTGACGTTGTAATCAGATCAACATACTCAACAGTCGTGTTGAGCATGCGGCTGGCCTGCAAGAGCAATTTCTCGCGGCGGCTGTGTAACTGTGGTTCTGTGTTTTTTGTCAATTACTCGTTGTCCTTGGATACGAGGCGCCCTCTAATTATCATTTGTCAGCCGAATTCGGCTGGTCGCGTCTAAGAAACAGCCTGGAGAGGCTCTGTCAACTTCGGACTAAGGAGGGCCGGGGACCGCCGCCCGGTCCACTATACCACGCTTGAATTTTTTTAACAGCTAAAGAACAATCATTCGGAGCTTTTGTGTCATAAGTTTGTTATAATCACGTATCCCGGACGGACCAAGACCCCGGGTGGCATTCAACACGGAAAGGCAGTAACGCATGATAGACATCACAAAAATGACCAGTTTCACTAAAAGTCTCAGTGCGGCGCTTATTTTGGCGTTGTCTTTGACTTCGTCGGCACAAAGTATTGTCCGGGTTAAGTCCCCGCCGGAAGTGGGACGGCATGTATTTGAGGGCAGTCTCGGAATTAGCGGCAGTCTGGAGGAAGCCGCCGCCGGTGGGGATGTCGCCTGGTCTTTCGGTTGGAGCTACCATGCGAATAATTCACTCGGGATCGGAATTTCTATCGGAGCGAATAGCCCTGAGAATTTTGAAGGAAGGCTTAAGCCACTGGGTGTAAACTTTGAAATTCCCGGTGTCTTTGAGAATAAGTTTCAATACCTAACCGCGAACATACACGTCCGTGCTCCAACCCGGGTCGGCCTGGTCCCACACTTACAGGCGGGGTTCGGATATTACCAAATTGACTTTGAGTTTCGACCGGTTGATCCGAACGACTTTTCCGAGCGGGTTGAACAAGGCGAATTTGGGATGCACTACGGAGTCGGGCTTGACTACCTCATTTCCAACAGCTTGGCTATCGGAGTTATCGGTAATTATCATCTCATTTCCATGGATGATGATTTCGATATAACGGCAGTGTTGGGTGACTGGTATGACACCTGGGACCTCAAGGCCTCGATCAGTTTTTACATCCAATAATCACACACTGGCGTTCCTTCGCAATTCTCGGCTGATCGCGGACAATAAGGTACGATTTCAATAGCTTTTGGCGGGCGAAAGCGCGGACCTGGTTATGGGTCCATCGCTTCAGGGTGTGGCC
Organism: Candidatus Zixiibacteriota bacterium; assembly: GCA_022563625.1. Classification (GTDB taxonomy): domain Bacteria; phylum Zixibacteria; class MSB-5A5; order GN15; family JACZUZ01; genus JADFNA01. The sequence goes on along the minus strand of JADFNA010000128.1, from coordinate 3,471 downwards.
AAGAAGGCTTGGCGCTGGGGACAAATCGAGTATATTGATCTGGGTCTCAGGAGTGGTTGGCCACAAATGAATTTAGTCTGCAAAATATCCGTTGAAAGGAGAAAGTATAATGAAAAAAGTATATTATCTAACGGCGCCGTTAGTGATTTTGGCGCTTTTCGTGTTAGGCTGCGGTCAGGGGGCGCCTAATGCTTCGAGCGGGAACGATGTTGTTCCGAAGATAGACGCGCCTACTGTTCCGAGCGTGGACGAGGTTGGTTCTCAGCTAACCCCCGAGGCGGTGGGAAATCCAAATGGCAACTGCTGTCCACCGGGCTTCGACTTAGAATTTGAGCCCGGGAATTCCACAGATCGCAACGGAGATGGGGTGGTCTGTAGAAAGGTTACACCTGGAGGCGCTATCACCATCGATAATAACTTTCCCGGCGATTGCAGTAGTACCTGTCCTCCTAATTGCGGTACGGGGGGGTGATAGCAGTGCGGTGCGGATTTTAGCCGTTACCGGGCCTTTCGACGGCGCAGATCGATGTGACGCTGACAAGTAATTAAAACGTTCTGACAAGACTCACGATAAGACACGACAGCCCCGGTGAGACACATCACCGGGGCTTTCTTTATCAAAAGTCCAAGCTCCCCTACGTGGACTATTATCGAACTTTTTGTGTGGAGCAGTTGTCTGCCGAGTCGGCGTTTTTACGCAAGTTCAGGTTGATCGCGGATTGATTTGTCAGTCGGCGGCATATCTTGAGAGTGCGCGGAGTAGGGTACCGTTTTAACCGTCAGGGATGTCTTCACCAAAACTTCATAATAGTTTCACATATTCTTCATAAATGAGTGGCGCTCCTTCTATATGTTTGCTCCTGAGAGAATTAATGGTTCTAATCTTAATTCCTTGAAAGGAGAAAGTATGATGAAAAAGGTATTTTATCTAACGGCGCCGTTAGTGATTTTGGCGCTTTTCGTGTTAGGCTGCGGTCAGGGGGCGCCTAATGCTTCGAGCGGGAACGAGGTTGTTCCGAAAATAGACGCGCCTGCTGTTCCGAGCGTGGACGAGGCTGTTCCGCAGCTAACCCCCGAGCTGGTAGGAAATCCAAATGGTAACTGCTGCCCTCAGGGCTTCGACATAGAAATTGAGGTCGGAAATCCCGCAGATCACAATGGAGATGACCACATCTGCCGAAAGGTTACAGCTGCAGGCGCTATCACCATCGATAACAACGCTCCCGGCGATTGTTTCCGATGCCCAGATGGAAGTGTTCGTCCTTGCACTCAATAGCCGTTACCGGCGCTTGTCGGCGTCGGGTGTTGAGCAGAATTAACATTGAAAGGAGAAAGTATGATGAAAAAGGTATCTTATCTAACTGCGCCGTTAATGATTTTGGCGCTTTTCGTATTTGGTTGCAGTCAGGAATCTCCTACTGCCGCTGGTGAGAGCGAGGGCGCTCCGAAGATAGACGCGCCTACTGTTTCGGGCGTGGACGAGGTTGGTCCGCAGCTAACCCCCGAGGCGGCAGAAAACCCAAATGGTGACTGCTGCCCAGAGGGCTTCGTCTTAGAAATTGAGGTCGGGAATCCCGCAGATCACAATGGAGATAACCACATCTGCCGAAAGGATGAGCCTGGAGGCGCTATCACCATCGATAACAACGCTCCCGGCAATTGTGTCCTATGCTCAGATGGATCTGTTCCTCCTTGCGAATTATAGCCGTTACCGGCGCTTTTCGTCGTCGGGCGCTGAGCAGAACTAACATTGAAAGGAAAAGTAAGATGATGAGAGTATCCTATCTAACGGTGCCAGTCGTGATTTTGGCGCTTTTCGTGTTAGGCTGCGGTCAGGTGGCGCCTAATGCTTCGAGCGCGGGCGAGGTTGTTCCGAAGATAGACTCGCCTACCATTTCGAGCGAGGGCGAGGTCGGTCCGCAGCTAATCCCCGTGGTGGCAGGAAACCCAATTGGCAACTGCTGCCCGAAAGGTTTCGACCTAGTGGAAGTTGGGACATTGCACCCCGAAGATCGCAATGGAGATGCCAACGTCTGCCGAAAGATATTAAATGGAAATACATTAAACATCGATAATAACGCTAGCGGCGAATGTGTTACAAGATGTCCACCGGGAACTATTCCTCCTGATTGCCTTCCTGACCCTGATGCATAGCGTCAGACGCTGAGAATAATTAACATAGAAAGGAAAAAGTATAATGAAAGCGATATCTTATCTAACGGCGCCGTTAGTGATTTTGGCGCTTTTCGTATTAGGTTGCGGTCAGGCGACGCCTACTGCTTCGAGCGGGAACGAGGTTGTCACGAAGATCGACGCGCCTACTGTTCCGAGCACGGACGAGGTTGGTTCTCAGCTAACCGCCGAGGCGGTAGGAAATCCAAATGGCAACTGCTGTCCAGATAATTTCTTCTTAGCATTATCGCTGGGGAATCCCTCAGATATCAATGGAGATAGCGCAGTCTGCGTAAAAGGGTCACCTGGCGGCCCGATCACTATCGATAATAACGTTGCCGGCGAATGTGAACCTGTTGGTGGATGTATTCCTCCTTGTGATCCCTTGTGAAGGTGGGAGATAGCCTTTACAGGCGATTTTAGCGTCGCAGATGGATGTGACATTGACAAGTAAGTAAAACATTCTGACAAGAACTCACAATAAGACACAACAGCCCCGGTGAGACACATCACCGGGGCTTTTTTTGTCAATAAACTTAATTCAGGGTCTGTGATAGTACGCTGCTACTGCAGAGCGGACACCGCCTCTTCGCGGGTGTCGCTGACCTCAAAAATCGTCACCAGCTTGGTGATCGTCAGAATCTTTTTGATTTTGTCAATATTCGCCAGACGCAGCCGCCCGTCGGCGCCCTTGACCGAATTGAGAATTGAGACCAACAGTCCCAGGCCGATTGAGTTCATCCAATCCACCTCGGCCAGATCGAGAATGATGTTTTTCTTGCCGCTTTCCAGCGCCTCGGTGATTTTACCTCTCAGCAGGCTGGCGGACTCACCGCCCATGATCTTGCCTTTGAGAACATATATCACTATGCCGTCCTGTGTTTTTTCTTCTATTTTCATCGTTTGAGACTCCCGCTGAGATAAGTGACCGTTGCCGGGCGGGAATATCCGAAGAATCCGACGAAAATGCAAACGTCGGCGTCTCGTAAGAGTGTCGAATCAAGCTCACATCCAAAGACTGCGATCCAGTGTCCGATAGTGAATCGCCTCCGCGATATGCTCCATATCGATTTTCTCTGAGCTGGCCAGATCGGCTATTGTGCGCGAGACTTTCAAAATTCGATCATAGGCTCTGGCGGACAGCCCCTGGCGCTGAATCGCAGTTTTGAGCAGGGCCTGAGATTGGTCATCTATTGGGCAGTATTTCCTTATCACACGCGATTCCATCTGGGCGTTACAGTAGATGGATTTCTCGGAAGCAAATCGCTCGCGCTGGACTTCCCGGCTCAGGTTGACCCG
>JADFNA010000127.1 GCA_022563625.1 Candidatus Zixiibacteriota bacterium | reverse complement strand
ACTGAAGGCAAACGGAAAAAACAGGATGCGGATACCCAACAGGATGCAGATGGCAAACAGGATCCAGATAACAAACACGGGGACAATGAAGACAAGCGGAAAAACAAACACAAAAACCGTAGCCCGGACAGTGACGCTAAAAGGAACAAACAGCAGCCACCCGATGGTCAGCCTCAAGCGTATGCCTACCAGGCATGGGGGGGAAAAGCTTTTTTGCTGTTTTTCCCGAAAAAGCTTTTTTGAAAAGCTAAAACACTGTTCAGCCTGACACTTTTCTCTCCGTGCAAGTGGCCAGCGCGACCGAGTTACGCGCTAAAATTCTGGGCAGAGACAGAGCGGGTTGCACCGAAGAACGCCTGCAAATTTCAGCGCGTAAGTCGGTCACACAGCAGAGATAGGCAACTTTTGGATGGAGGCGCCAAAAAAAGCTTTTTTGATAAGCGAAAAAGCTTTTTCAAAACGCTTTTCCCCCCCATGCCTGGTTGTCAGCCACCCCATCATCTCACCGACCACACCAACGACCTGACCGTACCCATCGCGGGCGCGAGCGAGCGCCGACTCCAATATCTGCAAAACCGTCATTGTTGAAGTCTCCGATCCCAGTTACCCTTGCTCCAAACGATCGGAGAGACAAATTGTTCCTGTATCCGACGAGTGTGTCACCGGTTAGGCCCGAGAAGACGTAAACCACGGCCACACCTCCGTTAAAAGATGTTGCGACAATATCGGGAATGCCGTCCGCATTCACGTCTCCTGCTCCAGAAATTGCCACAACATTCACGAATTCCAGGAGAATTGAACGGTCAAGCCCGGAGTATACGCGAGACGTGTCAACCCTGCCGGCAACGACATCAGCGTACCCATCCGAATTGATATCTCCACACTTGGATACAAAATCGGCGTCTTCAAAGAACATAAGAGTGTCACCATCTGACCCGGATATCACATAGACATCGTTCGGCGATCCAACAGGGCGATTTCTTATCGCAAAATCCGTCGCTCCGTCCCCATCAACATCTCCAAGACCGGCAACGACGTAACCCATATGATCATTCTCTTTAGCGCCCGAGATTGCATGGAGTGTTGCACCATCGGATCCGGAAAACACATATACTCGTCCCGTTTTTGTAGCGGAGCCATCGTTGCCCGGGGCGCCAACCAGGATATCCGGATGCCCGTCCATGTTCACGTCTCCGACCCAGGACACTTGGTGGCCGAATCTATCTAACGGAGCTTCTCCCGTGAAAACATAAAGTGTGTCACCGTCCCTGCCGGAAAAAACAAACGCTTTCCCCGGGCCCGTATTCGGAGCTGAGTTATCACTGGCGCCGATGAGTAAATCAGCGAAGCCATCTTGATCCACGTCTCCGGGACCGGCCACGGACGATCCAAAAGTTTGGTATTCAAACTGTCCCCGAAAGACGTAGAGCGCATCGCCGGTAGCGCCAGAAAAGACTACAGCCCGCCCGCTTCTTGATCCAGCAGGCTTGAACTCTGAAGCCCCGATAATGAAGTCGGGAAAACCGTCTCCATTGACGTCATCGGCTCCGGAGAGAGAAGTGCCGAACGACGCATCATGCTCGTGCCCGAGCAAGAAATAGGTTGGCGCACAGACTTGGACCGCTGGAGCCGACTGGTCAGGAATCTCCTCTGACAGAGCCAAGATTGTATATAAAGATTGGATAACCAGGCAGGTCGATACAATCCTCATCACAGTATTCTCCTTGGCCGGATGGGCAAGGGCGCGAGTTGTTTTTATTGAGTTCATGATGATTCCCGTGGCGTCTATAATATGCAACTGTGAAAAGTCAACTGCTTAGGCGGACTGACTAGCTTGGGTTGTTAAACAGGCGTCGGCCACGTTAGTGGACGAACGTCCCTACTTTGGATAATATAAGCAATAGGATTATACTAGCAAGGCTTGGTGGCTTGCCCTTCTAGGGCCTGTTGAAAAACCTCTACCTGTCTTTGCGAGGAGTCCGCCTGCGGCGGACTATTCGCAAAAACATTTATGGATTGTTGTTTTCCATAAACGGAACGAAGATGTTGTAGAAGTCCAACAGGAAATGAGCCCAGATGCAGGGCCAGAGTGATCTTGTTCTGAGGAACAACAGCGCGATCATGATGCCATAGGCGGTGATCAAAACAAAACCCGCCAGGCCCTGATAGGTGTGGCCGACGCCAAAGACTACTGATGATATAGCTACTATTATCACATGGCGCGTTGGGCGCGGCCAGGACTTGGGCGTCATACGCCACAGGCGGGTCATCAGATACCCCCGGAATGCAATTTCCTCGCAGAACCCGGCAGTAAAAGACAGGGCCACCCACCATATGCGCTCGACATTTGTGTCGGGCAGAAGCAGTTCCAACTCGCCGAGCGTGGGATATCCCATTGATGTCAGCAGGCTTTCGAGTCCAACCAACACCAGTGCGCTCGCCATAAAAAACGACAGTGACCAGAAAATATGAATTGATTTGAACCTGGTCAAACCAATTTCCAGCAGACTTTGATTCTCACGCCAGACCGCGAGATATACCAGCGCGAAGATCATCCACAAAAAGACGATGGTTGTGACATAGAAGATTATCGGATTCGCCGCCAGCATCTCTATCATTTCAGCCGGGTCGGTGGTGAACAGCAGATTTGAAAGCGGCCAGATAATCAGCAACCCCAGAGTTACGAATGTAATCAGGCGCAGGCGAAACGGCCGGCCGCCGAAAAGCTCATCGGTCTCTTGAGGCACATTCGACTCTGCCGAGGCGGCTTCGAATGCTGGAAATCTTTCTAGTTCGTCTGACATTATAAGTGGCCCCGGGCCGGAATATTCCCGGCAGGGAGGCAAGTATATATCTATATCGGATTGGCGACAACTTGAGGCCAGCCGGCCAGAATACTGGCTTTTTTGGCGCTGAATTCTCGGAGAGGCAGAACCGCAGGGTGGTTGCGCCACTGGCTCGGTTCTGCCCTACGCGCTAGCGCCTCAGAGTGATACGTATCATTTGATGTGATATAGCTCTCAAAGAGCGAGAGACAGTTTGAAGTAATGAACACCGAACAAGCGCGTAACCTTCACCGCCACACAGTTGTGACTATGCGATAGATCCCTCCGAAAATTCAACAGCCACGATATGACAGTCGTGTAATAGACCACATGCCTCACCGGCCGCTTTCATGTAATCGAAACGGCGCGCCTCGATTTGTGGGCGCGGGTAATCGAACACGAATTAATGGAGGGAAGCCGATTAGATGGGGACCATGCGTTATGAAGAATGGATGGATTGGTATTGCCAGAAATCCAGCGCCGGTAATTCAAGCCAATCGCAGGACAATGAATTGTCGCAGAAAGTCCGGGAGGCCCTTAACAGGCTGGAGCCTTCAGAAAGAGAAGCGCTGGAGCTTTTTCATTTTCTGGCGCGACCGCTGGATGAAATCTCCGCCCGGATGAATCTGACACGCCGTGGCGTGGAGCGCCGGATTCGCAGCGGGCGGCTCAAACTGCGGCGGCTGTTGGCGGGATATGTTCAGACGCGTTATGGAATAACGACTGGCCCAGAAAAAAAGTGTGTCATCTGTGACGCGGAGAAGCGCGTGGAGGCAGAGAAAATTGTCCTGTCAAAGTCTCCGGAGGAAACCTGGCGGAGGGTCCTGCGCGAGTTGCGCGAAAAATTGAATATCAATGTCCGCTCACCACAAACGCTGGTGGGGCATATTAAGTATCACCGGCTGGAAAGCCTCGATAATCAATAATCTGTTTCAGTTGTCTTATAATGTGGAGGAAGAAATGTCAAAAGAACTGAAAAAATTGCGCGGGGAGCATTGCTTGAATGTATTTGTCTCATACGAATTGAAAAACCAGTTGAAAGAGCTGGCTGAGATATATGACCGCACGACGGCGGATATGGTGCGGGCGTTGCTGAAGGTCGGCATCCCGGTTATGCGGGGTATATCCGAGGCCGAACGGGTCATGGTGCGCGAGTATGTGGAATTGTTCCGCAAGGCCCGTAAGGTCAAGGAGATAAAGGAGATATAGGAATGGCGGGGCGTTTCGGCAGCTCCCGGCGCTTGAATTGACAGGCGCTCGGAGTTATACTCTGCGCCGGAGCAACGGGTAACCAACCCACAGGCGAAAATGCATTTAAAACAGAGAACAATAAAGTCGCCGGCCAGTATTAGCGGGATAGGACTGCATACGGGCAAAAACTGTACGATGACATTCAAGCCGGCCGCGATTGACGAAGGCGTCCATTTCGTCCGTGTGGATTTGCCGGGTTCGCCGAGAATCAAGGCGGACATTGACAATGTGGTGGATATTTCACGCGGCACAACGCTGGCGAACGGTGACGCCCGTGTGTACACGGTCGAACATGTGCTGGCCTCCCTGGCCGGACTGGAAATTGATAACATTGATGTGGAGCTTTCGGACAATGAGCCGCCGGTGATGGATGGTTCGGCGTCTCCGTTTGTTGAGAAGCTGCTGGACGCCGGTATCATCGACCAGGACGCCGACAAGCGGTTTATTCAAATTGATGAGCCGCTTTCCTATAGCGAGCCTGACCGCAATGTGGACATTGTTGTCACACCATCCAATGATCTTCGTATCACGTTCCTGGTTGACTACAAAGACCCGGCGCTGGGCACACAGTACACGACGCTGGTCAGTCTCGAAGATGAATTTGTCAATGAATTCGCTCCGGCGCGCACGTTTTGTTTTCTTTCGGAAGTCGAACATTTGAAAGAGATGGGTTTAATCAAAGGCGGCTCTCTGGAGAATGCCGTTGTGATTGTCGATTCCGTCAACGGACAATCTGATGTAGATAGAATAAGCAAGGCGCTGAATATAAAAGAGCGCGTGTTTGTGGGCAAAACGGGGATTGTGAATGATGTCAAGCTGCGTTTCCCCAATGAACCGGTGCGGCACAAGGCGCTGGACCTGCTGGGTGATTTGTATCTCGTCGGCGCTCCGATTCGCGGGCATATTCTGGCCGCCCGCAGCGGGCACAAGGCGAATGTGGAACTGGCGCGAAAGATTCGCAGGCTGCAGACGAAAAAGGAATTGCGCAACAAATACCAGAGTCCGGACAGTGAAATTTTTATGGATATCAACAGCATCCTGAAGATGATCCCGCATCGCTATCCTTTTTTGCTCATTGACCGGATCATTGATCTTGATCCCGGCAAGCATGTTGTCGCGATCAAGAATGTTTCTATCAATGAGCCGTTTTTCCAGGGACATTTCCCGGACCATCCGATTATGCCGGGTGTGTTGATCCTCGAATCGCTGGCGCAGGCGGGCGGCGCTCTGCTGTTGAACGCAATCCCCGACCAGGAAAACAAGATCGTCTATTTCATGTCGATCAACAATGTAAAGTTCCGCAAACCGGTTGTGCCGGGAGACCAGCTCAGGCTGGAACTGGATCTGCTGACATTCCGCCGCAACACGTGCAAGATGTCCGGGTCTGCGTTTGTCGGCGATGTCGAAGTCGCTTCGGCAGATTTTGTGGCGGTAGTGGTAGACCGATGACAGTCGCCGTTGAGACAATGATCCATTCCTCGGCGGTTGTTTCACCGGGCGCCGAGTTGGCCCCGGACGTGATTGTGGGCCCGGGCGCTATCATTGAAGATGACGTTGTTATTGGCCCTGGCTGCAAAATTGATAGCTGCGCAAAAATAGCCTCCGGCGCCCGGCTGGGCGAACAGGTGATAGTGTCACACGGAGCAGCGGTGGGGACCGAACCGCAGGACATGAAATTTTCCGGTGAGGAAACTATTTTAACCGTCGGCGACAATACGATTATCC
>JADFNA010000126.1 GCA_022563625.1 Candidatus Zixiibacteriota bacterium | reverse complement strand
GTCACGAATGAGCTGGCGGTTAACGCCGCCGCGCAAAGTAAGGCCTCTGGCGAGCCGGTAGTCTGCGGTGAGCGCTACGTCGGTGAGATGTGGTCCGGGAGGCGGAAGGTATCCAACCTGCCCCCGCAGAGAAGTCTTCCCCCGGCGCAGGTTCAAAAGGAAGGAAGAATTCACCTGAGTAGTTGTCCCGCTTCCTGCGCCGCCGGATACTGTGCCGTTCGTGGAGTTCGAAACAGAAACTCCCGCGAAAAATAACGAGACACGGTTACTGCCGTTGAGCCGATAACGCCCCGATTCCCGGCGCTCCAGTTGGCCGGTTCCGCCGAAGGAAATTTGGGGGAAAATCCCGGGCGGGATAACACCGTCGAGCCGCACCTTAGTCTTACTGGTGATCGGATCACCTGATTCAGAAATGCTCTCACTGAGAAAGTTAAAGAACTGGCCGCGCTCAAAAAGCAAATCCATACCGAGGAGATTACCCTGAGTCGCAATTTTAAGCGCTGTCCCGCCAGTATTGTCACGACTGAGATCGATTCGACTGAACGCGCCATACAGCGCCGCGCGAATACCGACACTCCCATACTCGCGGCGCCCGCTGCGAAGCGGAATGCTGGCGGCGCCTGCGGAAAGAGAAACGCGGCGGCTGATTCCCTGTTCATACTCCGCTACAAAACGCTTCTCGCCCTGCTGTGAAATCCGTGTCGTGTCGATTCCGACGCGGAATAAATCCTCGTCTTGCTCAGTCAACGCAAAGCGGTAAAGCCGCTCGCCGGGTTTTAACATTCCCGGCCCAATCAATAAGCGCTCAACAGTTTCATACTTCTGGCCTTGCGGGCCATAAAATGCGAGCCGCAAAATGTTCATGCCGAACAGCAGCGGAACGTCAATAAACTCATAACGGCCATCATCACGCGAAAGTTGGAAGTCCAACAGGACTTCATTGCGATACAATTCAACTTCCCATTCTGGAAGCAGCTCTCCCTGCATCGTTGTGCGGTCAAATTCACTGGGCCGGTTAACCGGGAAACTGGAAATCTCGATTCCACGGCCAGCGCGCGAACGCGCGGTTAGCGCCTGCTGTGGCGAGAAAATGTCCCCGAAAGTGATTTTACTGGCGCCCAGAGGTCCCAGCAGCCCGTTATCCGGATCAGTTCGTGAGAGTGACAGTCTCAAGTCTTCAACACTTGCCACATCGCTGCCCGTAAGAAACAGTGTCGAAGTCATAAACAGAAAATCGCCACTGACAGATCCGTTATATCTCCCTTCCCGGCCGCGCACACTTCCCCGGCCATTGCCCAGAGTCGTGTTAGCGTCAACAACCGGCCAGTCGAGGAGTTTGTATCGGGTGTCCTGTCTGGGGTATGTCGGCCCGCTCGCTCTACCGCGTAACTTTGACTTCCAGAGTTTTTCACGTTTAAGTTTTTGCTCAAATGGGAGCGGTTCTCGTGAGGAAAGTTTGACAACCAGGCGCGGTAAATCCAGTGTGAAATCCAAAGGAAACCAGCGTGACATCAGTGTCGCATCGACATAAATGTCATCCACCTCTAGCCGCACCAGGCTGGCGTCATAGGTCTGGATTATACCATCGACAACTACTTCAGAGCGGGAGTGGTTTAGCGAGAAGAGACGGTTCTCTCTCAGAAACCAGCCGTTGGCCAGGCCTTCGCCGGGTTCAACTTCAATCGGAAAATCTACTATCCTGCACATCTCGCCCAGCGGAAGCATAACTCCGCCGCGATGCAAAAATCCGAGTAAGCCGTCGCTGAGCAAGTATTTGCCCAGATGCGCCTGCAGGATGAGAATATCATCTTCAAGGAAATCATCTGTTTGATTATCCTGCTCAGAAACTGGCGGGTCTGCGGCGCTGGCAGATCCACAAAGCGAAAGGTTAAAGATTAGAACCAATGCAAACAGATGGAATGACGCTCGAGCAATTCGGTCAGAAACAGAGCGGCGCCCCGCGCATCGCAAAAATGGGCGCCAAGATTGTCGAACTATCATTATTGGTGTGGGGGCAAAGCTATTCAGGCGGAAAGCGAAGTTCCGCTTCAGCGAGTATCTCGCCGCCGTCACTTTGGCGAGCAGTATAAGATATCCGAAACGTACTTCTGTCTATCTCGACGCCATCCGGCATGTGAATATTGACGTACATTGTCCGAGTCAGGTTGGGAGTGAAAACGGCTACACCATTCAGCCTGCCCACAACATATTCTTTGCCGGTCTTATCCGGGATATAGGTGATTGTCAGATCGCCGTAAACTGAGCGATCTCCCGTTCGATTGAGATGAAAGTTCAGATTCGGCAGATCCAGCGTGTCAACCGGCAGGTCAAGCGCAAGGTCAGAGAATTTGACGGCGCCGGTTAATTCTCCGTGGCGAACTATAACCGGGATGGTGATCCCAAAAATCGTCGTAATCTTGACACTAATCTGCTCACCTTTGAGATCAACTTCCTCAATGTCCGAAGCCGCATCCGGTCTGGGAACAGCGCGAAAATACATATGGGAGCGGTACTCTCCTTCGGCCAGGCCAGCCGGTTTCCTGAGCATTAAACGCACTGTCTGCGAGGTACCCGGTTCGAGAACTACTTGTCGGGGGGAATAGCGAATCAGGTCAGCGGCGGGCTGTTCATTCTCGCGCGGCTCGATAATATCCTCATAAGAGCCGTCTTCCAACATGCGCATATTCTTAAAGGTAATCCGATAAGTTTCGGTTTCGGCGCCACGGTTAGTCAAAAGAACCTCCCCGCTTCGGGTGCGCCCCTCAAACACGATGCGGGTCGGCATGATTGAGAGCCCTCCGCCCACCTGTGTCAAACCATTGGCAGGAAGTATCCAAGACGAAAGCAAAACCGCCAGAGCGGCAATTGACCGGAAGGTCCACGCTAACCTGTTTCGGGCCACAGTGTTATGCCGAATGTTATTGCAAGCGTATTCCATAAAAAAGTGTCCCCCTATCGTCCCTCACTTGCGAATATAGCGCCGAAACGCCGCTCTCGGCAAGAAAGGAAGATAGGGGGACTTTAGTCAACTGAACGCCCGCAGGCGTCAGTAGCTGCTAGTACAACCTTGTCTGCTTAATAGTTCGCCGACACGTTGATGGTAGCAGTGTAGGGCGTCGCCGATGCCGCAGTCGACGTGGCCACAGTCAACGTTGCTCCTACGCCGACTACTAACACGCCACCGGTAAGATCCTGGGGGCTGGTAGCCGGGCACGTGGTGATGACGCTCAGAACGGGCGCATCTACGCCAGAAAAGTTAGCGCCTATTGTAGCGGTGAATTTCACCGCCAATGTCCCTGTACCATTGATCCGGAATGAACCGGCGAATTCATCATCGAGAGGATTATTACCAAGAGTTCCGCCAGACACATCGCCAGAGCAGGGGTCCATAATCCAGATATCAGATCCAGTACTAGGAACCACCATAATTCCCCAATCCTGATCGGCTTCTTGGTCTATTGTAACGGGAGCTATAATGGAGACTGTGCTGCCGATGGTGCTGGAAGCCGCCGCGGCCCGGACGGTGGTGGTGCTCGGTTGTGGCCTGGGACGGCGGGAGGGGAGCGGGCACTTCGTGCGCGAGATCGTGGCCAAGGTCGAAAAGCCGCTCCTGATCGACGCGGACGGGCTGTTCCCATTGACCGGGGATGCCCTCGCCGCCCGATCCCATCCCACGGTCATCACGCCCCATCCCGGCGAGTTGGCCCGGCTGGCGGGCATATCGGTAACCGAACTTTCGGCGGACCGCATCGGTCAAGCCCGGCGGCTCGCGGAATCCTGGGGCGTGGTGCTGGTGCTCAAGGGAGCGGGCACGGTGGTGGCGGAACCTTCCGGCATCGTGGTATTGCAACCGTTTGCCGACGATGGGCTGGCCTCCGGGGGCACCGGCGATGTGCTCAGCGGTATGATCGGTGGCCTGTTGGCTCAGGGGGTGGCCCCCTTCGCCGCCGCGTTGCTGGGCACCTACCTCCACGGCCGGGCGCGGGAAGAACGGCGCGACCTGACCGGCGCTTACTTCAGCGCCGCCGATCTCATCACCGGGATCGACCCGGCCCTGCGCGCACTCGGGGCGGGATAGGGTCGCCACGACAAAAAAACGTGAGGTGGCGGATAAAGGAATTCGCCCGACGTTGAGGCCCGCCACCGGCGCGGCCGCACCGGCCGCGGCTGCGAATCGATCAGCGGCTTTACGGAAGACGAGCCGTCCTGCCTCGCCGAGCGAATCTCGACTGCAAGTCCGATGATGTTGAAAATCTAGCGCTTGGAATACTGGTAGCGTTTGCGGGCGCCGGGCTGGCCGTACTTCTTGCGTTCCACCTCGCGCGCGTCGCGAGTGAGCAGCCCGGCTTTTTTCAAGGTACCGCGGAATTCCTCCTGGGAAACCTGGCACAGGGCGCGGGCTATTCCGTGACGGATGGCACCGGCTTGACCGCTGATGCCTCCGCCATTCACGTTGACGAGGACATCGTAGCGACCCATGGTATCGGTGAGCTCCATCGCCTGGTGCACCAGCACCCGCTGGGCTTCATCCCCGAAGTAATCGTCCAGGGCTTTTCGGTTGATGACGATATGGCCGTTTCCCGGTCGTAGATAAACCCTCGCCACCGAGGATTTGCGCCGGCCGGTGCCGTAGTATTGCATATCAACCATAATCTTCTGCTCAACCATTGATTGGTGCCGCTACCCCCCGGCGGCGAAACCGTTTCATTTCGTATTCCATCCGCCCCGCGGAACGTATCTCAGTTGGCCATGGGGAGCGGACGCTGGGCCTGGTGGGGGTGATCCGGCCCCGCATAGAGTTTCAGCTTCTTGACCAGGATCTTGCGATTCAGCGCGTTCTTGGGCAGCATCCGCTTTACGGCCAGGCGGATCAACTCGGTGGGCTTCTCATCGAGCAGCTTTTGCGCCTGCACCGCCTTGATGCCGCCCGGATAGCCGGTGTGATGGTAGTAGAACTTGTCCTTGAGCTTGCGGCCGGATAGCTTCACCTTCTCCGCGTTCACCACGATCACGAAATCTCCCGTATCCAGGTGGGGCGTAAAAGTGGGCTTGTGCTTGCCGCGCAACGTCACCGCGATTCGGGACGCCAGCCGGCCCAGGATCTGTCCTTCGGCGTCGAAAATCAACCAGCCGGGCTCGAACTTGCCTCCCGGCTGGAATTCTTCTTTCCTGATGGAAACGGTTTTCATATGCTTTCGATGTGACAGGCCCGGCCGCAAGTGACCAAGCCGGAAGTTTTTTCCCTAACTTTTCTTTGTGCCGTAATTTCATGACTGAGTCAAGTCCTCGAGCGACGAAAATTCGCCCCCGCCGGCGAAAGGGCGAGGGCGCGACCGCCACCGGTGGCGCTTTGGAGCGGGCACGGTCGGGGCAGGCATGGTTTCGTCGAGTGGCGGCGGTGCTTGTGTTGGCAACGGTGCCGGCGATCGGTACACCCGGCACCGCACGCGCATTATTGCCGGAAGGCGCCATCACCGAATTGGCCCGCCAAAGCTGGATGCCGGCTCTGCTGGGGGAAGACAATGGCGCTTGGTTCCGGGCCCTGGCCGAGATGCGAAGATACCCCGAGCTGGCACGAGACAGCCTATTGCTGGCCCTGTCGCTATCAGAATCCCACAGCCGACGCTGGCGGCTGATACATCACCTGGGCGAATTCGGTGCGGTCGGCGACATACCGGCGCTGCTGACGCTGTTGGACGACGAGCCCTCGGAGCGGGAACGAACGTTGGTGCTTGGCTCCAGCAGGGCCCTGTATCCGGTTTTTGCGCCCGGAGCAGATCCCGCACCGGACCTGGCGTCGGCGGTGATCGAA
>JADFNA010000125.1 GCA_022563625.1 Candidatus Zixiibacteriota bacterium | reverse complement strand
ATACCTCCAACACAATCTTCGCCTTTGTCTTTGAATCCCACTGCCGACGCTTCATAAACTCCTCCTGTGATTCTTTTCACAAGATACTCGCTTAGACAACAGCGTCAACTAATGGGGAGCAGTATAGTTAATGGTTGCAGCCTGGCCAGATGACAGGCAGAACAATGCCATCAAAACGCCCGAAAGAAATCTGAATCTCATTTTGCCCATAAAAGGCGCCCTTTCAATATATGTTGGTTGACTGATTCGCTGGATCAGACTCAGTAAAGCAATTGCTACGTCAGAATATAGGGGATTTGGGGAGAATTACAAGCACAAAGTCGTCGCCTGTTCAATTCACAAATCACTACCACTTGAGAGCAGCTCTTTCTGCGCCCTCATTAGTGAGGAGACAAACACATGCCCCTCATCCGCAAACAACTCAATTACAACACTTTCCAAAAGCTGACCGGTCCCGGCCAAAGCGCCTCGTTATGCGCACAGCCCGCGGCTGCAAACTCCTCCGACACCTCCCCCGAATAATCGTCGGATCAAGATAAACCACTCCACAAAACAAACATACACCAAACGAATCCATTTCACCGATCCATAATCCTCCGCGCATACAAGCGTTCAAATCAACCATCTTGTCGATTTAAACCGGAATTACAAAGTAGAAACACTGGCGCATACTCTACACATACAGACAATGCGCTGTCCAACAACTACTTGAGGTAGACAATCCAAGCGGCGCTCTTTTTGTATAGATTATTGCTCTTCAAGGTTTTTGATATACCTTGCTGGCCGCGACAGTATCAGATGACACGATTCGGAGAAAACAAATGAGCGACATTTTGATAACAGGCGGGGCGGGTTTTATCGGTTCGCATCTTGCCGAAGCGCTGGTCAAACGCGGGCGCTGTGTGCGCATACTCGACAATTTCTCAACAGGCAACAAACACAACCTTTCACACATTGCGGGCGATGTTGATGTTATTCGCGGAGACATTCGTGATCTGGAAACAGTCAAAAAGGCCGCGAGCGGCGCCAGATGCATCTATCACTTAGCCGCGATTTCATCAGTGTTGATTTCTGTGGAAGATCCAATCAGCACCTGGGAGGCGAATGTTGGCGGGACCTGGAATGTTTTGGAAGCCGCCCGCCAGAACAATGTCAGGCGTGTCGTGTTTGCTTCGTCGGCCTCTGTCTACGGTGACCGGACACGAGTTCCGTTTGCAGAGAGTGTAAAACTCAAAGGCAGTTCGCCGTATGCCACCAGCAAGCTGCTCGGAGAACAGTTTTGCGATCTCTATTTGCGTTTGTATGGATTAGAAACCGTGAGCCTGAGGTTTTTCAGTGTCTATGGGCCGCGCCAGAATCCGAAGTCACAGTATTCTGCCGTAATACCGACCTTCGCGACATTGCTCTTGAAAGGCGCCACACCAACTATCTTCGGCAGCGGTAAGCAGACCCGGGATTTCATATATATTGGAGACATCGTGCGTGCGATTATTATGGCCGGCCAAAAAAAGAAAGCAGTGGGTGAAGTATTCAATGTCGGGACCGGCCGACAGTTATCGGTGAATAGTCTCCTGGCAGCAATCCAGAAAGTATTGAAAACCGACATAACTCCAAAATTCGCTCCGCTGAAACCCGGCGACGATCCGAAAACCTGCGCTGATATGACAAAAACTGGAAAAGTCTTAAATTTTTCTCCTCAAATGACATTGGAAAAGGGGTTGGCGAAAACTGTCAACTGGTTTAAAGAAAAGTACGGGTAGCCAGCGTTTCAGCTTTCCTCTTTCAATCGGGCTTCGATTGTAGCATCATTTGTGCGGCGCCAAAGCCGAGCCAGCCTATAGATTGAACGGCAGGCTTCGTTGTCCGCATGAAACTCATGATTTGAAGCCATAATCAATCCTGCGCACCCGGCCGATACCAGACACATGACTATTCGCACAAAATTTTTGTTGAGCTATGTGGCGACTATGGTCGTGACTTTCCTGATCGGTTCGGCGTCAATTTGGGCTATTTTGCTCTGGCGTGACGCGGCTGAGGACCTTTCGGCTATTTATGCCCAGGAAGCCCGCGCCGAGCGAATTCGGGCCGAGCTTTTTCTTCTGATTGCCCATTCACGAGAGTTTCTTCATGGGGACACATCACAAATAACAATTTTCATGGAATCGAAGCGGGAAGCCAAAAGCCTGCTCGACACTCTTTTTGCCCATACCGGTCAAGCAACAGAGCGGGACCACGTCATCGGACTTGCCGAAACCCACGGTGAACTGGTGTACATTGTGGAGGGACTTTTCGAACGGCGAGAGGCAGGCCGGCTGAACGAGACCCAGGCCAGGGAGCGGCTGGATGAAATTGCCATTGAAGCCACCGACGATGTGATCGTGCTCGGACATTACTATCGCCAGTTGCGGCAATCAAAAATTGACGCGGCAAACCGGGTGGGGAGTTGGGCGACTGCGCTGATCGGCGGCGTGGCTCTGGCGGCCCTGGTGGCGCTGGGGACCGCGCTGGCGCTGATGAGCCGCTGGCTGGCCCAGCCGATTTCAGAACTCAGCCGCGCCACAGAACGAATTAGCGCAGGGGATTTTCAAACAGAACTGAAAATCGAGACACATGACGAATGGGGAGGGCTTGCTTCGGATATCAACCGCATGTCCGCTTCGTTAAAGACACTGCAGGACAAGCTGCGTGAACACGAGCGTCTAGCGGCGCTGGGTGAAGTGGCCGCTTATGCCGCTCACAACATCCGCAACCCGCTGTCCGGTGTGCGAGCCGCGGCGCAGGTTGCCCTCGGCTCTCTGCGGGAGGACCAAACGGAAACCAGAGATTCGCTCAATGAAATGATCCAGTCGATTGACCGGCTCGATGTGTGGGTCAAACGCATGTTGGGATTCGCAAAACCGCTTGATTACAGGCCGGAACAAATGGACATCAACCAATCTTTGACATACACACTTGAACTGGCGCGCAGGTCTTATGCTGGCAAGAACATTGAGACCCGGTTAGATCTGGATAGAAACATTCCGAACACGCTGGCGGACCCGGCGCTGATTGAGCAAAGTTTCAACGCAGTCATAAACAATGCGTTCGAGGCGGCCCCGGAAAGTGGTTTTGTCAAAGTGGAATCTGAGCTGCGGATTGGCCCCGATAGCGCCCGGGAGATTGTCGTTCGGATCAGTGATAATGGCGAGGGAGTGCTTCCCGAGCTGGAAGGAAAACTGTTCAAACTATTTGCCAGCGGAAAAGTCGGCGGAGCCGGGCTGGGGCTGGCGCAAGCCAAGAGAATATTTGACACGCATGGCGGAACTATCAAGATTGTCAGTGAGCGCGGCGCAGGATGTATGGTCGAGGCGACGCTTCCGGTGGTCAGAAAATCTCTGGAGACTTTAGCTGACAACACGGAAAACCAAACAGGCTGACATCGACCGGGAGCTTTAACGAACTGTGGAATAACATATGGCCCAAATACTGATTGTTGAAGACGAAGAGCTGCTTGCCAAATCAATCTCAAGATACTTGACCGGGCGCGGCAATGACTGCTTTACCGCTGGTTCCGCAGAGGACGGCCTGAAGTCTCTGGAGAAAATGCAGATGGACGTTGCGCTTTTGGATTTACAACTGCCGGGCATGTCCGGGCTGGAGGCGATTCAGAAATTTCGGGCACAGGACCCTCACCTGGTGGTGATCATTTCGACCGCACACGGAACAATGGCTGCCGCAGTCGAGGCGATGCGCAACGGCGCCAGCGATTTCTTGCGCAAGCCGCTCGATATGGAGGAAGTCGCCCTGTCTGTCGAAAGAGCCATCGCTAATGCACGAATTCGGCAAAAGATTTCCTATTACCATGACCGGGATGCGGTGCATGAAGAGGATGCGCTGATTTGCAATTCATCAAAGATGAAAGAGGTCGCCACGTTCCTTGAAAAGATAACTTCGATGAGTTTGCCTCATCCTTCTGACTATCCGCCTATACTCATTTTGGGTGAAACCGGAACTGGCAAGGACCTGATTGCGCGAACCGCTCATTATCAAAGCCATCTGTCCGATGAGGCCTTTATTGAAGTGAATTGTTCAACACTTCCAAAAGGGCTCGAAGAGGCCGAGTTATTTGGTTTTGAAAAAGGATCATTCACCGGCGCCGGGAGTTCCAAACGGGGGTTATTTGAAGCGGCGCAGGGGGGGACCATGTTCCTCAATGAGATTGGGGACTTGACGCCAGAAGCGCAGGTGAAACTGCTGCAGGTGATCGAACGCAAAACGCTGCGTCGTATCGGCGGATTACGGGATATTCCACTTGATGTGCGCATCATAGCGGCCACAAATCGCGACTTGCTGGACACGAGGAACTTTCGTGAGGACCTGTACTTCAGGCTGCACAACCTGACCATTAACATTCCGCCTCTCAGAGAGAGAAAAGAGGACATTGGGCGGCTGTCCGAACTGTTTCTCAAGCAGTTTTGCCGGAAATACTCAGTAGAGAAAACACTTTCCGATGATGCCCGGCGGGCGATGGCCGCTTATAGCTGGCCGGGTAATGTCAGGGAGCTGCGCCAATTGATGGAGCGAGTGACATTCCTGTCGCCGTCTCCGGAAGTCAGCGAGCCTGACCTGAACCTGCCCGAATCCAAGTTCGTCGAAGCCGCATATGCTCCCACCGGTGAAATTACTGTCACCCTTCCTGAAAGGGGGGTGGATATCGAGGCCCTTGAACGCGCTGTCATTCTCCAGGCCTTGCAAAGCTGCAAGGGCAATGTATCCCTGGCGGCCAGAAAGTTGTCGATGGGACGCGAAGCGCTTCGCTACCGCATCAAAAAGCACGGCATTTCTATCACTGAGTCCATCTGAATTGGGCATATAACCCAGTTGGTTCAAATCAACCACAGCCGGGATTTCATTCACATTTTTAAGTCGTTTACTATCAGCAGGTTGCATTTTCCCATAGAGCAAAATTAAAGTCTTTATTTTGGCGCCTGGTTTGTAGACGTTAAAGTGGGGCCGCGTGACTGTATTGGTCAGATGTATTGTTCAGAAGACCATCCTCGGGTTGCCGGCTCTGGAGGGGGTGTCAGCCCGACACCGGCTGATACCAGACAGATTAACGGACATATCCAAGGAGAGATCGCCCAGATGTCCCATAGAAATAAAGTTCCAACTTCGGATTTAGCTTCTACCTTAGATACAGCGTCACCGGCCAAAGGAGTTCAGCCAAGCGCCGGGGCTTCATCTGTTTCGCCAACATTTGCTCCGCCGGTTACCGGAACGAATATTTGTGTAATCGGAGGCGGGTTTGTCGGCTTGGTAAGCGCGGCAGGTTTTGCCGAGTTTGGACATTCGGTCGTATGTGTAGAAAAGGACCTCGGCCGTCTTAAGGAATTGCAAGCCGGAAGGGTGCCATTCTATGAGAACGAACTTGGTGATTTGATTCGGGTCAACCTCGAAAACGGAAGGCTAAGTTTCTCGAATGATCTGGCCGCTTCTCTCAAGGGCCAAAAAGCCATTTTCATAGCAGTCGGCACACCCGCTGCCGAAAGCGGCCGCACTGATCTTGGCGCGCTCGAAGATTTGATCGTGTCAATGGCGGGTGAATTGACTAAAGGCCAGATTGTTGTGCTCAAGAGCACTGTGCCGGTTGGAACGGCCGAGCGTGTCAGAGCGATGCTCTCCAGTAACGGCGCCTCTAACAAACAAATACCCGTCATTAGCAATCCGGAGTTTCAAGTCGAGTTTGAGTTTTCTAAATGGATCACGTTCCGAAGATACTATTTCAATATGCTCGCCATTCCGACTGAACCCATGTCCCAGTCCATCAAATTCCATGGACA
>JADFNA010000124.1 GCA_022563625.1 Candidatus Zixiibacteriota bacterium | reverse complement strand
AATGACCATTCTTTTCAGGTTGTTACCCATTGTCGCGAACGCTTTGCCCAAGGTGTCTTTATCCGATTTTGGCTTGACTGTTACAGTCAGGTCGTTTTTTAAAATTCGCTCCGCGGCGCCTGCGAGATTCTGGATATAGGAAATGAGATTGCGGAATGACTCAGCCAGCAAACCGATTTCGTCTTTGGAGTTATAGTCGATTGTGTGATCAACGTTACCCGTGGAAATTTCTTCGGCAACAAATGCGAACCGTTTGATAGGCCGGGAAATGCTACGAGAGACCATCCAACCGACCACCACGGCGACGAAGAAAGCGCCAAACCCGATAACCATCAAAAGGGTGAAAGCCGCGCGTTCTGTCTCTTGAGCCTCGATTGAAATTTCCGTAAGTTTATGTTCCACCGTGACCATGAAATCTTCAATATGAAAAGCGAGTTCTTCGCCTTCGGTCTGGACCTTCTCAAACATTTCCATAAATTTATGATCTGACTTGCCGCTTGATTGGACAAGGGCCAGGAGCTGTTCGGCATGTTCGTCAAACTGATCATGCTCTGACTCCAATTTCTCGAGAGTCGCCAGGTAACCTGCCGCTAACAATACCTCATGGGTTCTAATCAGCTCTTCAGCTTCCAATATTTTCTCTGTCGCCCTGTTGTCGAACTCATGAAATTTAGCGATCCGGTCAGGGTGCTGATCGATAAAGTAGGCAATTAGCTCCAGCTCTCCTTCGAGGACGTGTGTTTTGATCTCAGAGATCTTTTTCGTCAATGGGATATATGCCTCTGACATCTCTTTGAACACTTCGCTCATCTCGCTCATTTTCATCTCTGCAACACCGACCGAGATTCCGAGCAATAAGACAACGACCCCGAATCCCGAGAGTATTTTTGTCCCGATTTTCATATTCACGGCAAATAGTCCCTTCTCATTTTGTTTTAACCCGAATGTTATGGCCGAAAGCAGCGCTGCGAGCATGATGACCCAGAGCCACCACTCATCAAATATTGAAGAAGGTCCTGCGGTGTGAACAGTTGTCACTGTAGCTGCCCCGATGCTTTTGTGCGAGGATAACCGACTTACAGCGGATGACTCTGAACCGCGTGAACCAGAGCCACTGTGGCTGGGCTTCCCCGCTCCGGCGATATCCTGTCTGTCATCAGCCATAGCGTTAATGGCGCTGCCGGGATTAGACTCACCCTGTTCAAGAATTTTTCCGACTTCGAACTCCGGCAAAGATTTTGCCTGGCCCGTTGCCTGAGATGCATTTGCAGTAAGAAGTCCCATCGCTAGCGATATGCATAACGCTGAAAAGAACTTAATTTTTTGTAAGTGTTTCATCTCGTTATTCTCCACTCAAAAATATTTTTAGTTCAAGGATTTATTTTCAGTTTTGTACTTTGAGAGAGCGGCCTCACACCGCGTCATCGATGTCTTCCCTCTCTTACTGAATCTGAATGCTAAAGAGATGCTGTTCTACCCATACGGCATAAGATCGTCTTTGTCTCAATGACGGTTTAGCAAAGAGTGAAACAAACGTGCAAATTTTCTATCGTTTATATTCATGTTTCAGGTGGGAACGATTTGACCATCCCAGGTTAAATCATTACGGCGAAGTTGTCTCATTCAGCGGCGTTGAATTGGGCGCTTGAAGGCGGACTGTAAACAACACATATTGCCCTGGCGGTTGATGCGGCCGGGGTGGAGTCCCAGTGGCCTCAGACCTAATCTAATTGACAGGGAGTGTGCAGCTTATGCGTGTTTCACTAACGAAAATGATGAACTCAAGTGTCATGCGCCGCTTTGTTCTGGCGGCGCTCGGAGTTTTGCTCCCGGGCCTTTCGGCCGGGGCCGCATCACCGGTATTCGATCCAGATGCGATTTTCAGACATATTTCAGTCCTGGCGCATGATAGTCTTGAAGGACGCCGCGTTGGTGATCCTGGCGCGCGAAAAGCAGCGGCCTATATTCAAAGCCAGTTTGAACAAATCGGACTGGAGCCAGGCGGCAGCGAGAACGGCAGTGGCGGGGCGTTCCGCCAGGAATTTGAATTCACGGCAGAAACGCACGCCGGGACGATGAACACACTGGTTATCGGGGACAGGAAACTGCGCTTTGTCCATAAATCAAAAAGTGAATTTCAGCCGCTGTTCAGTTCAAGAACCGGAGATTTTTCTTTCGACAGCCTGGTGTATGTCGGCTATGGAATCGAATTTGACAGTCTTGATCATCATGACTACGCCGGGTTGGATGTCAAAGGCCAGGCGGTGTTAATCAGCCGCTCTTCGCCTGACGGTGATGATCCGCATGGGCCGTACTATGAACACACAGCGCTGGGCTCAAAAATCGCCGAGGCGATTAAACATGAAGTTGCGGGCATATTCTTTTTCACTCCGGATAACATCCCCGAAACATTCGAACAGCGCTGGCGAATGAATGAGTCACAGCGAGACATCCCGATTGTGTTTCTGTCCCGCGCAGTTTTCAACGAAGAACTTCCCACACCGGAAAAACTGGCCGGTGTCCCTTTTTCAGGAACGGTGGATTTGGAAAAGGTCAAAAAAACCGCTACAAACATTATCGGGGGGTTGACCGGGGGCAAAGAGGGGGCCGCTGGCAGGATTGTGGTGGTGGGCGCGCATTATGATCATCTCGGCTATGGCGGCAAAGGTTCCGGATCGCTGTATGCCGGAACTGACCCGCAAATACATAACGGCGCTGACGATAATGCCAGCGGTACGGCAGGGATTATTGAGCTGGCCCGCTATTTTGCCGGCAAGAAAGACGAACTGGATTATTCACTGCTGTTTATCGCTTTCACCGGTGAGGAAGCGGGCTTGCTCGGATCAAACTATTTTGTGAAAAATCCGACTGTCGATTTGGATAAGGTCAGTTTTATGATCAATCTGGATATGATCGGCCGTCTGCGGCCCGATACCAAAGGGCTGGGCGTTTTCGGTGTCGGAACTTCGCCGAGCTTCAAAGAGAGATATGACGACTATGACGGTAAGTTTAAGATCAATACATCCGAATCCGGCGTGGGTCCGTCGGACCACACGGCATTTTATAACAGCGGCGCTCCTGTGTTGCATTTTTTCACCGGCGCCCATAGTGATTACCACAAGCCGACTGATGATATCGAATTAATTGACAGTAACGGCGCGGCGCAGACACTCGCGTTCATAGCAGGAGAAATCGAACGGTTTGCCGGGAACAAAGACAAGCTCGCCTTTAGCAAGACCAAAGACTCGTCTCCCGGCGGACCGAGGCGCTTTTCGGTCACTCTGGGAATTATGCCGGATTATCTGACCGAGGTGAAGGGACTTCGCATTGACGGGGTGACTGATGATAGAGCTGCCAACCTGGCCGGATTGATCGCCGGTGATGTAATTGTCAAACTTGGCGATTATGCCATTGATGATATCTATGGCTATATGTCGGCGCTGGGGAAATTCCGCAAAGGTGATTCTACCGTTGTGGTGGTCCTGCGGGACGGCCAGCGAATGGAATTGCCGATTGTGTTTTGATTCGCGGCGTATGACACTGGTGAGCTATCTGAAGACGAGATTTTTCAATTAGATTATTTTGAATAACTCTGGTAAATAGTCTCGATCCAGCTCTCGGTTGGAATGAAACTCCACGACCACCCGTCCCATTCAGCGGGCAATCCCTGCTTCGTGATTTGTTCCAGCGTTTTTCCGGCTTGCATTTTTTGGTGTACCAGGTTGCTCGTCTCTTTTAGCATACGATGGTATTTCTTGAGATCGTCCAGGTTAGAGAGCGGGCCATGGCCGGGAATAATTTTGACGTCATCAGGTAATCTGCCGATTATTAGCCCGATCGTTTCGACGAGGGTTTTCACATCGCCGCCGTGGTCGAGATCAACATAAGGAAAGCGCCCCGAAAAGAAATCATCGCCCATGTGCACCACGTTTGATCCGCTAAAGAATATCACAATATCACCGTCAGTGTGTCCGTGCGGATAATGAATCACTTCAATGTTTTCGCCGTTAAAATGAATTGACAGGGATTTGTCGAGCGTGATGACCGGCCATCCGTCTTTTGATTTGGCCGGGATGGTCCTGCCGAATGAAGTCTGCTCAGTTGTCAGACGCGCGCGGACATTTTCATGGGCGATGATAGTTGTACTTTTTCCGAATATCTCATTACCGCCTGTGTGGT
Source organism: Candidatus Zixiibacteriota bacterium (assembly GCA_022563625.1). Classification (GTDB taxonomy): domain Bacteria; phylum Zixibacteria; class MSB-5A5; order GN15; family JACZUZ01; genus JADFNA01. The sequence goes on along the minus strand of JADFNA010000124.1, from coordinate 1,643 downwards.
CACCGTGCCAGTGCGTATTGAGCAGAAAATGCAGCTTGCCGCCACCGAGATCGGTGAGCGCCTTTTTGATTTTCTCCGCCAGCGGCGCAAACTGATCGTCAACCATCAATATGCCGTCAGCTCCGATTGACACACCGATGTTTCCCCCGCTGCCTTCAAGCATATAAATGTTTCCGCGAACGTGTGTCGCTTTTATTTCGACTGCATCGAAATCCTGGGCCGCTGTGAGTTGCGCGGAAGCCAGCATAATATACAGAAAGATAGGCAGCGCCAGTGGCAAACTCCGTGGTTGTATCATTTTTGCTTTCATAGCAATTCCTCTTTTTTTGATTGTAGAATATGTGTTTTCTCTGAAAAACTGTTGATTGAGCGAAATGTCAGAACCCGCCCGAAGCTATCGCTCTCTTTGGGGATTGTGACCTGCGAACTTTCCCTGAAGCAATCTGGCGCTACGGGCTGGCTCTATGTTTTTTCGCCGGCCAGGGCGTGGACTATTCGCCATTCATTTTCAGTGACTGGCTGCACCGACAGTCTGGAGCCTTTCTGTGTCAGGACCATTTTTTCCAGCCCTGGAGTGGTTTTAAGTGTTGCCAGATCAACCGGGTTCTTGAAAATCTTTTTCAGTTTTATGTCGACCATAAACCAGCGCGGGTTTGTCGGATCGCTTTTGGGATCGTGATGCTTATCCCTCGGGTCAAACGCAGTGTGGTCAGGATAGCCCGCGCGTGTCACAACACAGGAGCCGACCACCCGAGGCGGATCAACTTTCGAATGATAAAAGAAAACCTCATCGCCCTTTGTGATTTCATCTCGCAGGTAATTGCGCGCCTGATAATTGCGTACGCCGTCCCAGTGGGCGGTTCTGTTTGGCTCTGCTTTCAAATCGTCAATTGAAAACCCGGACGGTTCGGACTTGAGCAGCCAGTAGCGTTTCATAGCGTTAGGAAGATAGTTAAGATTGCGCTTGTAAACAAGCGGAACTATCACCCGGACGGTCACAGGCGCCCGGCGCCGTGGGTTTTGACTAACAGCCAGAGGAAAAACGGCCCTCCCAGCAGCGCGGTAATAATACCCACCGGCATTTCCGCAGGAGAAAGAATTGAGCGCGCCAGTGTGTCACACAGCGCCAGAAAGGCGCCGCCAACCATAAACGAAACCGGGGCCAGTACGCGGTTGTCGGAGCCGAAGGCCAGGCGGCACATGTGTGGCGCCATCATGCCCACAAAACCAATCGGCCCGACCAATGCCACGGTCACCCCGATGACTAACGACAACACGCCAAAAAACAGGCGGTTGACACCGGACACGTCAACTCCCCGGCTATGCGCCAAGTCATCACGCAGCCCAGTATAGCAGCAGGGGACGTACTCGCCAACAACGAGTCATTCGCCCGGCACTTGCGGGCGGAGAACCTCTCCCCCAAGACGATCTACGCCTACACGGGTGCCGTCGAACAGCTCGATCGGTTCCTGGCCGAGCGGGGGATGCCCCAGGACGTCGCCAGCGTGACCAGGGAGCACGTCGAGGCGTTCATCACCCACCTGCTGGAAACCCGCAAGCCCACGACGGCCCACCAGCGTTACCGGGGCTGCCAGGCGTTCTTCAAGTGGCTAGTTACCGAGGGCGAGATCAAGCAGTCGCCG
>JADFNA010000123.1 GCA_022563625.1 Candidatus Zixiibacteriota bacterium | reverse complement strand
ATACCTTTTTTTGGTTGTGTCTGTTTTGAGGTGTTTTGACCTCAATTTGACACAAATATGGCACAAATTACTGCTCCAAAGAATTCAATTCTACATCGTCCCCGTCGAGTTTCCGAAACATATCCTTGACGTCTTTCTTGTTCTGCAAGTGCATCAAATCGAATGGCTTTAGCTTCGAGATTTTCTTTATGCTGAATCCGCAATTCCAAAAGATCACCAACTTGCAATAGTTGACGAACCCCTGACTTTTGTCTTTGCCAAACTTGAATCCTATAAACAAGCTCTCGTAGTTTGAATATACGGCCATCAAGTATGCCGCCGGTATGATGGCTGCTGAAAGCAAAATAGGCAATTCCCACCATATAGACAGCCAGAATCAGCACCGGAATGAGAATCTTTCCGGAGAGCACAGTTTCAAAAACACTTGCCAGCGATTTTCGGACGTCCCTACTTCTAAAAATATATAGGGAGACTATCAGCAGCCAAACAAGAATGGCAATTTCCCGATTGTTTAATATCTCTGACACATTCATATCAAGGAATTATACCAGAAAATGGCTAAAATATTCATCACATTTCTTGTAGAAAAATTTATGATTGACCAAAGGCCACTATACTAACTCAAGTCCATTCTTTCAATTTATGGAGGTGGGGGGAATCGAACACTCGTCCGAAGCTGCCTCCGGACGACGTCCTAAACTCCCATCCAATCCCTCCGATACATAATAAGAAGGGTACGGTTCACAGGATTAGACGGTCATAATTATAGGGAGTACCGATGAAACAGAATTCCAATGCCACCAGATACACCTCAATTCTAATCTACGTAGGGACGTTTCTGATTTCTTTGCTGTCGTTTTTCACCACTTATTACGGCCTGGCCCTTTTTCTTGACAAGCCGCTGGCATTGCTTGGATCTCTTGGTTTGCAAACGGCCATGTTGGGGATAGCCTGGAACCTGATGCGCCTAAGAGAAAATCGTGCCGCCTACGTGATAGTTTTTTCAGTGGCCGCGATGTTTTCAATTTTTTTTTCCTATGTAAATTTCAACACCGGCCTGAAAGGTAACACCAGAGCACTCGAAGCCCGTAGCGCCTACGTCACCGAGGCTCGGCCGATTCTCAGGCAGTATGCCTCTTTAGCCAAACAGGCTCTCAGTCGAGGGGGATATCAGTCGCAAAGACTGGCCGATCTGCTTCAGATGGAAAAGGACAACGGTTGGGCCACCGTGGTCGACGAAGGTTCCAACGATCCCTTCATTCAGTCAGTCATTGAGGGCGCCCGGCGTACAGTCAAATCATGGCGGAGCAATCAGGGAACTGATTATCACCAGGGCTCAGGCAAGGGCATCATTACCAACTACCTCACCTCGTGGACTGACCAGGTCGAGCGTAACCTGACAGCTTTAAGGAAGTATGTGAAAACAGTTGATTCGCTGTCGCTCAGACTGGGCAGTGAGATGCCTGTCAAAGAGCAATACGACCTGGTCAACTTGGCCGTAGTTTCGTTTCCACTGGCCGAGCATGAAATGATGACCGGATCCCAGGCCAATTTGAGCGAGCCCCCTTTCACGGCTAACTTTATCGAATCACCCGCCAACAAACAACAGGCGATGAACCTGGTCATCAGTGATCTGTATCCGATGGACCAGTTGACTTTCTTCTCACTCTTATTTGCCATAGTCATTGACCTTATTGTTATCGTGATGGCTCTTTGCAGTTCGCACGCGGTGGATGCTGTTGAGTATATCTTCTCGCGAGTGGAACGGGATGCCGCGCGCAGGCTACGGAAAATACCGCTGGATGACCCCCAGGAATTCGCCCGCTCACTCGAAAGCAACTTGGAGCGCTTGCGGCAGACATCGGAGTATTCACGCAGCCTTGATGAAGTTTTGAATGAATTTCGAACCAAGGAATGGGCTTTCAGGCTTGTCCGCGGCGAAGAGCAGACTGAGCCTCATCAGGGTATTGACCGCAGCCAAGTGGAAGCTTCAATTGAACAGTCTTCAGACTCAGCGGAGAAAGTTAACTCATAAATCCAAAGACTCAATGGTTATACCTCTGGAAGTCAATGAAAAAGAATAAAATCAATTTATGTCGGGCTCTACAAGGCGAGTTTCGCAACTTTTTGATTTATGATACAAGCAATTACGAGACAAATCTTCAATCATATCCATAACTAATCAGGCAATAGTGGATTATGTTTAATCTGTTGTGCAGGTTATCAAAATCAGGAAGAGGATATCAAGGATATGAATTGGAAGTTTTTTTTCTCGGTGTCATTTAAATAAAAAAGCCAGCAAGTCTAACCTGCTGGCTTAATACAGGAATTAAATACTTTCTATTTTAGCAACTGCATCTACTGTTAGGCATCATTATCACCACCGTGTTTAGTCAGTATTGTAGAGGTCGCAGGCTAAAATTGCTGACCAGATATTAAGGGTTATTTCATTTTATATTAATTTGTTTCATTAATTCGAAGGTATGCTTGCAGACCATTTCGGTTTGCCCCAATTCCATATGCGAAATAGGGTCCCTAACAATAGTGTCTTCATGAAAATCATTGCCAAGAACATTTTCTTCAAGATGCTGTTGGAGCATCCGGTCCAATGTATTAAACCCGTCAGAATCAGATACGAATCGAACATGTGGGACTCTTCGCACGCAACTCTTATACCATATTGGGAATTGAAACCAACCGCCTTCCTTGAAAGGGGCCACTATATCGATTGCGTATTGTCTAAGAGAATCTGTTGTAGTTCCGAATTTGGAGAAAGCTGTCAGAAGATAGTCATGTAGGAGCAGCCAACTACCGAGTGAGGAAGAACTGGTACTGAATTCCTTGATAGTTGACAGAATCTGATTTTCATCTCCAGAAGTCAACTCAGCTAACTTGCGCGTTACAAAGCAGTCATCCAGATGCAGATTGCAGCCAAGAGACAAAAGGCCGGTCACCTTTATATCAACGAATTCCTCCGAAGACAGAAAGTGAAGTACGTGATCAGCACCCGATGAGAATCCTGCCAGAACTAAATGACGTGGCCTGAGCCTGCTGGTTACGTCCTTGAGCCAGGCATGGATGAGTATCGAATGATCGTGCAAGGTAAGGGGAAGTCGGAGTTGTGCGTTAAGATCAAAGCCGAACAATGATAAAGATATCGCCCGAAACGGAAGCTGCTGAAGCACTCCGGAGAACTGTCGGTGATCATTGCCAATGCCGTGCAGGTAAACGATCAATGTATCTGATGAAACACCGTTGTCCATATAGACCAGCTGGCTGCCAATCATCCTTGGGTCTTGATGTGATAATTGACGAACTAAATCGGTCGTAAGAACAAAGGCTTCTTCAGTAAGAACCGTCCCCTGCCTGGACACGCCATCACCGGTTCCAGTTATCGCCTTGTCCTGTTTCAACTCGTTAGATAATTCCTCGAGTTCGTTGCAAACGTCACGGGCGGTCTGAAATCGTTTGTCCGGTTTTTTGGTTAAACATCGTGATACTATTCGGCCCAGGTCATACGGAACATTCGAACGCTTGCTATGTAAATCGGCCGGAGTGTCCCTTAGAATACTGGTTGAAATTTCCGGGATTGACTGAGCCGCAAAGGGATGTTCATTGGTGATTAGCTCATACAGTATTACGCCGAATGCGAAAATGTCCACTCGAGTGTCGAGCTCCTGTCCGAGTAACTGTTCCGGCGCCATATAGGATATAGTTCCGGCAATCTTATTTGCAAACGGATTGCTTGTCACGGTAACATCCGGATCCTCTTTTGATTCAATATCAGAAAAAACTGCTAAACCAAAATCGAGAATCTTGACAACTCCGGTCGAATCGATCATTAAGTTACCTGGCTTCAAATCCCGATGTGTGACTCCTTTTTCGTGGGCTACTGCCAATCCCCTCGTAATCTGTATGCCTAGTTCAATAATGTCAGCAATTGGTAACAACTTATTGCTCGACAAATCCTTGAGAGATTGTCCCTCAATGTAGGCCATTGAAATATAGGGCACGCCCTTATATTCATTGACTTCATGAACAGTAATAATATTCGGATGTTGCAAGCGAGCGGCTGCTTGAGCCTCTTGATTAAATTGTTGCAATACTGAACCGTTGTTAGTTTGATCAACAGACAAGAACTTCAGTGCCACCTGGCGCCTGAGTTTGGTATCTTCGGCTAGATAGACCTCACCCATTCCGCCGGCGCCGATTTTCTTGACTATCCGATAATGCGACACCATTGTGCCTTTGGTCAATTCGACATGTGTTTGGGTCCGATCATCATGTGACTCATCTGCAGCCATGCACTATAATCCTTTTTCAGAAGTTAACTTCCTATCCAATAAAGAGACAATCACTCTAGGTTCCAACCAAAACAGATGAGCGATGCCCCGTGATCATATCATGATCAAGAAAGTGTTACGTTATTCGGTTTTATTGGGAGATAGAGCCTATTGATTCTTCACAACTTATTGTGGTGCAACAACTGGAGGTGGGGGGAATCGAACCCGTAATCGCCTTGTGGTACTAAAGATCAATACCTATTGCGGCAAATTTGTAACCTTTTTGGGCCTATTTTAGCAACTGCATCTTCTTTGTCTCGATATGATCTCCTGCCTGGAAGCGATAGAGATAAACACCAGATGCTACCAGTTGGCCGGAAACATTCGTGCCGTTCCAGCTGATAGTGTACGATCCGGCTGACATCTCCCGGTCTACCAGCGACCGAACTCTCTGACCAAGAACGTTGAAAACTTCTATTGTCACATGGCTCCGTCTCGGCAGGCTATACTCGATAGTCGTCCCTGCATTAAATGGGTTGGGATAATTCTGATTAAGAACAAATCGTTCGGGGAGGGTGGGATTAATATCATCTTCCACCGATGTTGGTATCTGAAACGGCATGTTGAGGACTTCGCGCAAAGCCACTACGGATTCGAGTCGGCTTTCTCCTTGCCCGACAGCGAGTTTTAAAAGAATGTACTGGCTGTCACCCGGTAAGAACTGAACCGGTCCACAACTTTGCCAAAGCTCCCCAGACCACGATGAATATTGCAGTACATCGCCACTTCCCGTTACTGGATCACCGCTATAAATGTATGTCAAGGTGTCACCGTTATAAACGTAGGGTTCACCTCCCCACAGTTGACTTCGGGCAAGAATGCGCCAGTCGGACTCTGTTGGAGAATCTGGAAAAAAGTTATTGGTATGATAGGCCCCCAGGGAGGTCATGCCGAGGTTCGCATAGTCAGGTACTACTTGTCCACTAAATTGAGCTGTCTCACCTGGTGAGGGTGTTAACAATCCGTGGATTATTTTGCATCCAACAGCGGGCGGCCAAAAGCCAAACTCGTCGACAAAATCTGAACGACTATAGCACATGAACAGGTCATCAAGCGTGTCGCACGCGATAAGGCCAACATCGTAGTTCGGTTCAGCAAAGAATGAAAAATAAAAGCTATCAATAGGATAATCGGATTTGTTATACATCTTGTACTGAAGGTAGACAGACATTCCCTCGGGGCCGGATGTTCGGATTTGTGATGCGTCCGCCGTGAACAAAAAAGTGTCAACCGGAATATGGTGTGTCTTTATTATGCGAAAGACGGTTCCCTTCTCCGGCATGGCCTGATTAAAAGGCGGTGCGATTCCGCCATCGACGTTTATCAAGACCCACGATCCCGGTACTAAGTCTGAACAATAGCAATTCCAAAATGTGCCGTCATTCATTGCATCCAGGGCGGCCAAATATCCGACTTCACCGGGGGAGTCGTCGTCGGGGATGTAGCCCGTAAAGTTGTCAGTGAAGGGGTCGTCGTCATCGACTTCGGCTCCCAGTACAGCCACCTCATCGCCCGCCGCAT
>JADFNA010000122.1 GCA_022563625.1 Candidatus Zixiibacteriota bacterium | reverse complement strand
ATCCCGAATATGCTGAGGCGGTGAAAAACTTCCGCGCCAAACAAGCCGAAAAAATTCTTGCTTCCCCCGACCCCAGAACTGACTAGCGTCGACATGCCATATGGATAAAATGCAGGAAATGGAAGCCGAAAACCGCCGTTTGCGCGAGGCGGTTGAGGAGTTGGGGGCGCTTAATGAAATCGCAGCGGCCATTAGCTCCAGTATAGAGATCGAAGAGATCAACAACCGAATTGTCAGCAAGGTGGTAAAGAAAACCCACGCCACCCAGGGCGCGATTTTTCTGATGGGAGCGACGCCGGAAACTTCTATGGAGACCATGGTGCGTTTCCAAGACTCCAATGTCGAGGAAAATCCGATGCATTTCGGAATGGCGCTGACCGGATGGATGATCAAGAACCAACGAATCTTGAACATCTCGCGCGCCGAAGACCCCGAGGGTCTGATGCGCCATGTTGATGACCAACTTCATTCGGCGCTGTCGGTGCCGCTTCGGACGCACGGTAAGTTTATCGGAGCGCTGACAGTGTTCAATAAGCGTAATCAGGATATGTTTACCTCGCTTGACCAGCGCTTCTTGAGTATTGTCGCCGGACAATCGGCGCAGGTCATTGAAGGCGCGCGGCTTCTCGAAGAGGAAAAGCAGTTCGCCAGTTTGCAGGAAGAGCTGAAACTCGCCGGGCAGATTCAGACAAGCCTGATGCCGGTTGAGTTCCCACAGCTTGACGGCTATGAGATTTACGCGCGAAATCTTCCGGCCGGAGATGTCGGCGGCGACAGTTATGACGTGGTCAGCCTCGATCAGGGCCGGGTGTTGTTGTCACTCGGGGACGTTTCCGGCAAAGGGGCCTCGGCGGCCCTGTTGATGGCCAACGCGCAGGCGATCATCCGCTCACAGTTCGTGGCCGGGGGCAGCGCCAATCGGGAACTGGGAGCGCTGGTGCAGGGGGTGTCCGAATACCTGGCCCAATGGTCTGCGCATGATAAATACATCACACTGTTTTTGGGGGCGCTGGACACTGTCAACCATCGTCTGGAGTATGTTAACGCCGGACACAACCCGCCGCTTATTTGCCGCAGCGGCGGAACACTGGAAACGCTGGATGTCGGCGGGGTGCCGATGGGTATGTTTAAGGATATGACATACCAAACAGGGTCAATCTCGCTCGAGCCAAACGAACGCCTGGTGATTTTCACTGACGGTGTCACCGAGTTATTTAACGAAGATGATGAAGAATACGGCGATGAGCGCCTGGAACAATTCGTTCAGGCCAATAACGCCTGCGGCTCGATTGAATTCACCGATCTTCTTTATGACACGCTCGAAAAATATCGCGGCTCGCGGATGCCTTCTGATGATATCACGCTCTTGACCGTGCGCAGAATCTGATGATTAAGAATCTCCGGTTGACTCTCGCCCATCAACCCTTCTGACAAAACAAATACGCGAATTTTATCCGCGAATTACCTGGCATATACACTGTGTTATGCCAGAGCAAATGAAGACAAACGGAATCTACAAACGGAGGAATACTCGATGAACATACCAGAAGATGTATACCAAAAACTAGAACAACTCATCACCAGCGATGACAGCCCGGTTGGAATTGACGCAAAGAAAACCCACATTCTGATTCTGCACAAATTGACGGAGATTGAAAGAAAGCTGGATGGGTTGATTGCGAATAAACTGAAGTAGTGATGAGTGAGACATTCTTCGGGTGGGTACGCATGAATGAGAAACCCACCTGGAAGGTGTGCCACCCGGCCTTCGGCTCTGGTTATGTTATGAACAATTGCTCTGTGAGAAGTAGTTCGCCGGTTACTATATCCACATACATCCACCATGACGGGCCGTCTACATCAATTCTCCACACGACCCGAAGCTCATTGCCTTTGTCAGTTTTGTGGGGCAGGACCATTTTCACCGCTCCAGGCGTTGAGTCCGCCATCAATGTGTCGTGGCTAAACGATTCCTCACTTACGACATATTCTCTGGGCGCTCCACCGAAGTCATACCAAATTATGACTTCCCCCAATAATGATTGCTGAGCCTGTGAGGGAGTGACGACCGGCTCAGGAATAAATATTTCAGGATAATGATTCCCCATGATAGAAAATATTCCTACAGAATCAACCATGATCCGTATGTCTGTATCATTAACTCGCAGACCTTGATAAATCTGGGGCTTAAAATCCACTCGAAAAGCCAGAGTATCATTCTGAAGGCTGAGCAGCAGGCGAGCGGAGCTGAATGAAAGAGAAGAGGGATCTTTAACGCCCGTGAACCGTGAGTTTTGAGCGAGAGTAACTTTGGCTTTGTCAATAAGGGACTCGATTTGTGGGTCCCTTGCCCATCGACCGCGCATCCGGGGGCAGGAAGTGACAGTCCCCCAAGAAACTGTGAAACCAAAATCATTCAGAGCAGTGCAGATTCTGGGATTGGCCTGAGAGAAAAGTTCGTTTAGTGTCTCCAAACTATCAGACGATAACCGCGCATAAGTGGTCGGGTAGCGCTGGTTCAGCGCTGGACCTGTTGTGGAATTATCCGCACACGAAACGAACAAGAAAACTGACGCTGCGAACGAGCAGCTAATCATCAAATGGCAATTGGAATTCATATACCTCCACCCGAGGCTGTTGTACCAGGAGAGAATTATTTTCGTGGCGGTTCGGTAGCTCCTACTACAACTGAAAGTAAGAGAGCGATCCTCGATCTGTCAAGGAAAAAATCACAGGACTTTGCGTGGGTCCCGCATGAATGAGAAACCCACCCGGAAGGTATGCCACCCGGCATGGACGAAGGTCCAGGGCACATATTCTATGTTGTTCTTGTAGTCTTTACGTAAACAATTCGTGTGTTAGATTCCGACAAGTTCATCTGTTACTGAGAGTTGCTGAGAATTGGGTTCGTTATCCCTATTTTAGTTAACGGTTCGACTCCCGCTTTCGTTGTGTCGCACACGCGCAGAGGTGAAACCGGGACGAACGTCCGGTGTGCGTGGTGTTGTGTGAATGTGACGGGCATAGATTCGGCTCTCTATAATTGGAGCCGGAGGGAATTTTGTGTGGAAGTTGTCGTGAATTTGTGCGGGAAAGTCACCCACCTGGATGGTGGGCCACCCGGCCTGGTTTTTGGTGTAGGTTAGTTGCTTGACACGCCCGGCTGGAGTGTTAGATTGGGGCAATTGACGCTGACGGCCTTCTTGAAAGGGTGAGGGTTGTTGGGTAGCGAGTTATAAACGGAATGTCTTGTCTTCAAAAGCCTGATGGCTCTGCGATTCGAAAATTCGTCAACACTACGGATACCAAATGAATAAGCCACTCGTTAGGAAACGGAAACAAAAAAAAACGCAATTATCAGTCTTACTCATTCTGAGCAGATTTAAGCAAAACATGGAAAGTCTGCGACTCTTCGTTGAGAACATAGCCCCACATGCAGCCAAGCAAGATGAATTAACAAGCGACCGCCTGACTCGATTGATGAGTAGGGCATTTAAAAAACCAGAACTCGTCAAACTCTTGAAGACAGCCAAAAAGAATGGTGGCAAATCGAGCAGCGATATTAAGCAACGTGCGATAGAGGTGCTCACTCGTGAATTGGAACCAATACGGAGAATTGGATCACCCAAAGAGACTTTGTTGTACCGAAGCGCGTTCGTACTCTTGGTGAGCTATGTTGAAATATTGATGTCAGAGTTGTTTAAGTTCCATCTTCTGAATCATCCATCGGTACTCGCTAACCGCACCAGTGCTTCCATCCACTTGGAAAAGTTGCTCTCCTGTTCGGGACTAGATGATGCCATAAATCAAATCATCAAGGCACAAGTCGATAAAATGCTTTATTCTTCTTTCGAAGACAAAGTGGATGTGTTTAGTAAGGAATTGGGCGTGAATGACTTCAATGAACATGTCGATTTGGTGAAATTGATAGAGGTCATGGAGAGAAGAAACCTTATTGTTCATAATGATCTGCGTGTTAACAGCAAATACATTAATAAAGTTCCCGTCTACTTAAGACGGAGGGGAAAAAAAGCGATTAAAGTTGGCGAGAGGTTGACGATTACCAAGTCGTACTTTCGTGAAAGTTTTGATGAGTGCCACAGTTTTGGACTGATTCTACTGCATGACTGCTGGAGAAAGTGGTCTAAAGACGAAGTCAGCGTTGCTGACAAAACGATAGTGCAGGATACTTTTGAATTGCTGGAAGATGATAGATGGTGGGTTGCTCAACGAGTCTCTGCCTTTGGGCTCAGGCTAGACCCTAAGGCTGAATTACAGAGGTTTTCATTGCACGTCAATTATTGCCAGTCTCTTAAGTGGCAGGGAGACGTGGCTAAGCTAAAGAAAGAACTGGAAACTATCGATAGGTCTGCCCTTCAACCCTTGTTCGCTTTGGCTGTTTGTGCATTAGAAAGTGATAAGGACAATTTTTTTCGACTTCTAGGGAAAGCGGCCCGACTCAACGAGATAGAAAAAGATGATTTGATGACGTGGCCACTGTTTAGAGAATTTCGCGAAGACCCTAAATTTTCTCGACGTGTAGGTTATATTTTTGGCGCCGCGAAAAGGGTTCCAAGTAACAAAATCACGGCGAAGTGAGAATATCAATCTGCTGTCCAGTCAAAGTGACCTCTTCATAGATCGCCATCCTGGCACCGCAATCACACATGTTGGATGCTTGCAGTACTCCCATCACACTTCGAGATCAAAAACCCCCACCGAAAACACTTCGCCGGGGTTATTTTTATGGAGCCAAGGGGGGTCGAACCCCTGACCTCTTGACTGCCAGTCAAGCGCTCTCCCAACTGAGCTATGGCCCCATCATTATCTTTGCTGGCAATCCAGCCATGCCGCGTATCGACAAATGACATCGACCATAGGTAAGGAACTTCAAGGCCATCCTGAATGATCCAGTTTCTGCCTCCGTCGTCAGTGAACAAAATTGTTCCCCCTCCCCCAACAGCCCAGCCTCTGTTTTCATCCACGAACTGCACTGCAAAAAGACTTCCGGAATATGAGCGGGGGCTCTGGACATGCCAGCCGGAGAAGTCGGCAGGCGGCGTCGGCGAGTCTAAGGGCGTCTCATTTGAACAGCCGCTAAAGATAAAAATGGCTAATACAAACAGGACGAAACTAACTAACTTATTTGCAGTATTACGTATACCCAATCTTGCTTGATTTTGGGCTCTTCTTCATTATTGTTGGCAAGTTCAAATATAACACTCTTTTTCTGCGATGCAAGAAGTTGAGCGATTAGGTAATGGTAAGAGTGCACATGCCGTCCCGCAGGGCGGGTCCGTCCGCGAACCCGCCTCTTTAAATGATCGGTTATTTCGTGGTTGGCGGACGTCTCCGTCTGCCAACAATTTGATTTTGGACCGGTAACCCACCCTTAACGGTGTCTTTCTCTACCACCCCGCTATCCAAATTCCCCCTCAAACCGCCCCTGATCGCGCCATCATTGCCCTGAGTAAAGGGCATTTCTATGGCTATCAGTAAAAAACAACTCGACGCCAACCACGCTTACAAACTCCTGCGCCATTTCAAGCTCATAAACGAACCAAAAAGACTAGCGATTCTAAGTCACTCATAAAAAAATACACGAAACGAACCCATTTCTCTGCAAGCCGTTCACCCGACCCAGCTTGGTTCGTCCAGTTGCCAAAAAGGTCATATGGTTTATCTCATAAGAAAAAATCCCCGCTTTCACGGGGATTATTTATTTCATACGATACACCACATATCGGCCACGCTCACCAATTTGCTCTATCTTTCCCTCGTCCTCTAGCTCCTGGAGATAATTAGTAGCTGTGGCGTCAGAAACGCCGAGCATCCTTTCAACATCATCATTCCCGATTTCTATAGTTTCACCGAAGAGTTC
>JADFNA010000121.1 GCA_022563625.1 Candidatus Zixiibacteriota bacterium | reverse complement strand
TCCTCAAACAAACCGGATTTATCCCTGTCGGCGCCGGTGAAGGCCCCGCGTTTGTATCCAAACAATTCCGATTCAAGGAGTGTCTCGGGCAAAGCGGCGCAGTTGACAGAAATGAATCGTTTGTCGCGCCGGAAGGAGTTGTAATGGATCGCTTTGGCCAGCAGGTCTTTGCCGCTGCCGGTTTCACCGTAAATATTAATTGAAATATCCGCATCCACTATCTGCCTTACGCGGGCCAGTAGTTCAAGCATTTCGGGATTGCGTGTGATTATATTCGGGAAACCAACTTTCTGCTGGATTTGCTCTTTGAGCCGGTTGTTGTCTTCGACCAGTTGAGCTTTTTGGGCCTGGGCCATTTCGAGGGCCACAAAGCCGGCATAGCCAACGGCGAAATTCAAATCATCCTGTGAATAGGGCGACCATGACTGCGGTTTGCGGTCCGGCGCCCCGAGCCTGTCAAGATACAGATAACCGGCTATGTCTCCGGATATTTTCAGCGGTGTGACGATGACACTTGAAACAACCGCGCGTCCGCCGCTTGGCAAAAGCTTGTTGATATAAGGATCACGAGAACAATCTAAGAGCAGGGTAGGGGTTTCCTTCGCGATCTCTTCTCCCAGCAGGCCCATGAAAGTGTCGGCGAATTGGCGCCTCTCGGCGTCAGTCAATGCGGTGTTGGTGATTACATTCGTCGTGTCAGCTTCTAACGACAGGATAACGGCCCGCTCGGACCCGGTTTTTAGCCGCAATGTCTCGACTGACTTTTCAAAGTCGGCGCCCTGCAGGCCTTCATTTTCACCATCAGCGGCAAACCCGCCAAACAGGTTGAAACTGTTTGCCTGGGAAAGCGAAGAGGCGACAGCTTCGGAGGCGACTTTTTTCGTCAGGGTTTCAATCTGACGGACATAGGCCTGGTCTCCCATGCGTTCGAACAATTCACGGGCCTCACACAGCGGCTGGTAGCCATCGGAGAAATGGCCGCTCTCAAAAGAGCGCCTGGCAAAGGCCAGCGCCGCGGTGGCATTGTAAAAATCCACATCCAAATCGGCCAGCGTCTTGCGCGCCTCGCGCAATAAGGCAAGCGTTTTTTCGGGTTTTTCGCTGCCGTAGACATCCGGCGCTCTGAGCAGGGCTTTTCCGATTTCCAGCGGGTCACCAATTTTGCGCAAGAGGTCAATTCCCTTTTCATAATATTCAATCGCCTCGGACTGATTGGAATTGACAGACGCCGAACGGGCAAAAATCGCCCCGACAAGAATGTGGCACAGGCCAACTTCCACCAGCTCACCCAGCTTTTCTGAACGCTCCAGCGTTTGCTGGGAAAGCTGCAGAGCTTCGTCAATTAGTTCGAGTTCCAGAAAAACTTCCGAGAGAATCCGGCCGACCTGTGTCACCAGGGCAGAATCAGGCGCCAGGCGCTTTGATTGTTCAAGAGTCGGAACCAGAATCGCCCGGGCCTCTCTGTAATCTCCCTTGGCCAGAGCGAGTTCGCCGCGGTATTCCTGTAAAATAAGCCGGTCCCGAACAATATTGTGTTCTTCAATCAGGGTTTCAGCGGATGCGTAATGTTCGACGGCCTCAGAGAACCGGCGCTGGCGGAAGCGAAGATACCCGAGTGAGAGGTGGTTGCGGGCGGCTGAGATTCCCAGACTATGTTTGAGATCATATTCAAGCGCTGCGCTCAGGAGGTAATAAGCGTCACCCCACTGACCGGCGAGAATTTTTACACGGCCGAGATTACTGCGAATCTGTTGTTCTTTGGCCGGGTCATCGCCGAGCAGCGCCAGTGCATCTTGAAGGAACTCAATAGAGCGGGCGTACTGAGATTTGATGAAGGAAATTTTGGCCAGCTCGTTGAGTCCGTCGACCACGCCGGAGCGATATTCAGATCGGCGATAAGCGGAAATCGAGTCTCTGGCGCGCATCTCGGCGTCAGTCAGATTGCCGGAGAGTGAGTTTGCCCTCGACAGATTCCACAGAATTCGACCGACACGGCGATTGAGAGAAGACGGGGCCAGAATCTTCAATGCGCTGTCGCCAGCTTCGATGGCCTCAGCGTATTTGCTTTCGCAAAGTTTGGCCTCGCAACACAGGGCCAGATAAAGCCCGTACGCCAGAGAAGTCGGTTCAAAACTCTCAGGAGAAACAGCCGCCAGTTGGCGCATAGCTTTGTCTCGCTGGAGCTGGCAGAACAACTCCTCTACCGAGAGCAAGAGCGGGTCGAACTGGGCAACTTGCTGTGAGGACGTATTCTTCATTTTTACACGGCCTGGGAAGATTGCGGACGCGGGCATTGGCCTGCGGGTGGGAGCCGCTTCCTCCACATTTCTCCTGTTTAGATCATAAACCCCGGTCAGGGGGAAATTTCGATCGACTTCATCCTTTGCTCTGGGAAGCTGTCAAGCGCTTGTTTTTGGGCTGGACCACCTTCCCATCTTTGCTGCCACCGGCGATAATTACCCGGTAATAATAGGCGAACGAGTCCGTCAGGAGATTGAACAGTCCTTCAATTCCCACGTAAACGTTAAAGCCTGTCATGGCCGGGTCGTCTGAGCCGCCCTGGTCGGGATCGCTTCCGGGCACATAGTCCCCGGTGGTGTCGCTGGCATCATCCCACGGATGGTCAGACTTTGTTGGATCCGCAAACAGGGGCGCAGCCGTCAGGCTAAGCAAAGCGATGAAGCACAGAAGAAAGCTTAGATTTCTTAAAATTTCTCTCATTCTGTCGCCTCTATAAAATATCCTCAATTGCCTCCCCGGCCGGATTTGACAGTATCGATCCAGCCGATTAGGCTCCAAAAATTTTGTCTTTTATGGCAAAAACGCTAAATGAGATTCGCTCCCGCGCATATCTTGCCATTTGCATAATAGTCAAGCCCTTGAGCCATGTCAAGCAGTTTCTGGGGGTGTCTTAATTTATTTTGGGGCAACGAGTTGTCAGTTTTTTGGCACAGTGATTGCAGGGTATTTTCGACGCAGTTCTTGCGCCGCGTAAATCCAAGAGAGGCAATGTGAAGGGATTATGCAATCAAATATCCAGTTCTAAATCAGGAGTATAGACTTTCGCTTATCCAACTGTCCCGAGTGGGGCGCCTCAAAACTGATTGGTAGAAGACGTGCCTTAGCGGGTCAATCAGCCCGGTCGATAGACGGCTTTGAGGCGTTCGATTCTCTGGCCGGACAGCCGGGTTACGGTAAATGTCACATCACCCCAGCGCAGTTCGGAGCCTTCGTCGGGGACTGAACCGCAGATATCATAAACGACCCCGGCCACAGTTTCGAAGGCTTCATTGCCGCGCGGGATTCCCAGCCGCTCGCTGAACTCCGAAAGCGGGAAACCGCCATCAACCTCATAGACGCCATCGCCTCGATCTATAAACTCGGCTTCTTCTTCGTCATGCTCGTCCTGGATGTCACCTACGATAACTTCGAGAATGTCTTCCAGTGTCACAACACCGGCAGTGCCGCCGAACTCATCTATCACAACGGCCAGATGGACCTTGCGTTCTTTAAACGTCGTCAACAGGTCGTCAATTTTGATATCCTGCGGGACAAAGTACGGTTCTCTCATGTATTTGGCCGCATCAAATTTTTGCTGGTCGACCGGCGGGCTCATGAAAATGTCCTTGATATACAGTATGCCCTTGATTGAATCGACGGTCTCATCATAAACCGGATAGCGTGAGTGGCCATGCTCTCCTACAATCCGGCGCAGTTCGGCCAGAGTCACATCCAGCCGCAAGGCCACCAGATCGACACGAGGTGACATAATTTCGGCCGCTTCAGTGTTGTCAAGATGGAAAATGCTTTCAATCATCTGGCGCTCGGATTCCTCTACCAGGTTTTCAGGGGCGCCAACCTGGTCGGCCAGTGATTCAATCGCGCGTTCGACAATTTCCTCTTTGACATCTTCGCTGAGCGATTCCCCGGGACGCACAGCGACTTTGCGCTGGAGCGCCACATACCAGCGGCTGAAAACAAAGGCCAGGCGCATAATCGGAATCAGTCTCAGCAGGCGGCGGTCGACTTGCTGCAGAGAGTGGCGCCTGGGCAGAGCTTCGAGCGCTGTGAATGAAACCAGGGCCGCGGCAAACAGAGAGATGAAAAACGCAAGATCACGGGAGATTCCGAGCCCTGTTGCGATGTCCGCGCTGGCCATGAAGGCCACAGCGACCATCATCAGAAACGCCAGCCAGCGATAGAACGTGGCGACCTGCAAAAATGTCGCCGGGTGTTCGGCCATCCGTTTCAGAAATTTGCGCGTCGACTGGCCGGTCTTCGGCGCGACGTCATCGAGCTGGTCCGGGTTAATAAAGACTGAAACAGAGAAGACAGAAGACAAATATCCCAGATAGAGTGTCACGATAGCGACGGTGAGGGAGATGAGCAATGCAAGTGACACAGGCGTAACCTTGAAAAAAAGATTAAACGATTAAACAGGCTATACTATAGTATTCGGCGAGCGCGGGCTGTTGCGCTTTAGCGCCCTCAGGTATCGTTTCTCGCGGCGCTGCATTTTCTGAGCTTGGTCCGGGGTCTTGTGATCATACCCGAGAACATGCAACAGCCCGTGACAGGTCAGCCGTAGCGCTTCGGCGCTTGCCGAATGTCCGATTTGTCTGGCCTGTGCGCGTATACGCTGCGCCGAGACGTACACTTCTCCGATCAGGTCAGAACTTTTCTGTGGTGGATAGCTAAACGACAGCACATCGGTTGGCCTGTCAAGGCTGCGGTAATCCCGGTTGAGGATTCTCAGGCGCCTGTTGTTAGTGACTATCAAATTAACCGCTGTCCGCGCTGGCTGTTTCTCGGCCCGTCCTATAAGCCGGGCCAGTTCACAAAGCGCCATTCGCGGAAGGCGCAGGTCGCAGTCTTTATGTATATCAAGCTTCATGCGAGCTTCATTCAGTCCTTATACCCTGGCAGCCGCCTTGACAGAGGGGTATTCAACGCGCTGATGAAACACACCGGTGAGGATTTGCACAAACGCTTCACGGATATTCCCCAGGTCCTGGGTTGTCAGCGGGCATTCCTCGAGCTGTCCGGAATGGTAGCGTTGATCGATAATCTTTTGCACCAGGGCGTTGATACGGGCCGGTTTGGGGTCATCCAGAGTTCTGCTGGCCGCTTCGGAGCCATCTGCAAGCATCAGAATTGCCGCTTCCTTTGTTTGCGGTTTCGGTCCGGGGTATTGAAACTCCGGCTCGACACTCTCGCTGGCTCCCGCTTCAATGGCCTTGTTATAGAAATACGGCATAGTCATTGTGCCATGATGCTCCTCAATGAAATTCATAACTTCGTCCGGCAGATCGGCTTCCTCGGCCAGCTTCCGCCCCCGCTTGACATGCGAAACCAGAATGATGGCCGACATCGAGGGTGTTATTGAGTCATGCTTTGACTTCATCCCCACCTGATTTTCGACAAAGTATTCAGCAATTTCCATCTTGCCTACGTCATGATAGTAGGCGGCCACCCGCGCCAGCAGCGAGTTGCCGCCGATCGCCTTGGCGCCGGCCTCGGCCAATGATCCAACGACTATGGAGTGATGAAACGTGCCGGGGGCCTCGAGCGCCAATCGTTTGAGCAGCGGCCGGTTCAGATCAGACAGTTCCAGGAGCGTGATATCCGTCGTGAATCCGAACAGAGACTCAAAAAACGGCAGAAACCCGGCCGCCAGAATTGGCGTCGCCACAGCGCTGGCCAGGCTCCAGAGGATAAATTCGTCATAGCGCGGATCTCCCAGGGATGTCAGATAGCGGGTCACAAACGCCAGCGCCACCCCGACCACAGCCAGATAGAGCATGGTTCGAAACAACTGTGAGCGCTGCCGGACATGGGACACCGAATAGGCCCCGACTGATCCGGCGCAGACGGTATACAGCGCCAGGCTGAAATCGAAATTCGCCAT
>JADFNA010000120.1 GCA_022563625.1 Candidatus Zixiibacteriota bacterium | reverse complement strand
TATATGCGGCAGTCAACGACGGCTGGTTCCAGCTGGTGGGCACGAATGATTGCGCGGCCAGGTTGTACAGCTCGTCAGGTTTGGTTTCTTCGATGGCGCTGATCAGCGAGAGTTGGTCAAGCAGGTCCGCCTGGACCAGGGTCAGCCGGTCATGAATATGCTTTATCCGCTCAAACGGTTCGGTCGAACTGCGGCGCACCATACCCGCGACTTCATAGCCCTTCTCAAGCAGCAGTTCGGCCAAATATGAGCCGTCCTGTCCGGTGATGCCTGTTATCAAAGCGCGCATAGAAGAGTCTCCAAGAGTGACCTCGGTATTATACGTCAGAGCAACCGAATAATTCTCTGGCTTCTGAGCAGTACCGGGGCGGGAATATAGCCGCTGGTTATTTGTCCGGCAAGGCGGTCTCCTGTGAATTGATCGGGAGGAAAGCCGATTTCCTGCAATATCTTCCGGGTATATTGGAAAGATTTTCCGCGAAAGCATATCTGCGACTCCCTCTTGGCTGCTCCACAATCCGGCTAACTGGTTGTTTCATAATGAAATGAATCATCGATCAGGCGCTCCGGCGCCCGGCTTGCGATTGTCTGATCTCGGAAATGGGATTGGAAGCTCCGGAACAAGGGGACGTTGTCAAGATCGCATTTGGACAGCGCAAAAAGTTCGGAGCGAGATGTGTACACGCACAGAGGAGAAGGTGGGAAAATGAGAAAGACAATTTTTTGGTTATTCATTCTCATACTGGTGTCGATCAGCTGGTTTCGGCCGCTGATAGCCCAGACGGTGAGTGAAGACGATCTGGAGCAGCTCAAGAAAAACCCTGACTTATATCATCAACTGCTCCAACAGCGCGGACGCAGCGCCACGAACCGCTACAGCACACCAACAATTTATGACAGCCGGGAAGTCGGCGGAGGTGTTTCTCAGCCCGCCGTTCAGCCTGAAGCGCCTGCCATCGAAACAACCGGCGCGCTCCGACCTTTCGGGCATGAGATGTTTGAGCGGGAGGCGGACTTGAGCGCGCCGATAGAAATCGCTAACGGCGGTGATTATGTGCTCGGTCCGGGAGACAATGTGCTGATTTATCTGTGGGGCAAAGTTGAACGCGAGTTCAACTTGACCATTGACCGTCAGGGAAAAGTGTTCACCCCGCCGATCGGTGAGATTGTCGCCTGGGGACAGACTCTTGATGATTTTCGCGACAACCTGCATGCGAAGTTTTCGCGCGTCTATTCTGATTTTGATTTGAACGTGACACTCGGCAAGATCCGCTCAATTCGGGTGTACCTGATCGGCGAGGTAAAACGTCCCGGAGCATATACGGTCAGCTCATTGACAACATTTTTTAATGCCCTGTACCAGGCCGGAGGTCCGAATGAGCGTGGATCACTCCGTCATATCAGGTTATTGCGGGGAGGCAAGCTGATTCGGGAAATTGATCTGTATGATTTTCTGATTTACGGGGACAACAGCATGGATATGCGCCTGCGCTCCGGAGATGCGATATTTGTTCCGGTTGTGGAGGCGCAGGTGTTTGTTGCCGGTGAAGTGCGCAGGCCGGCTATTTATGAATTAGCAGGCGATGAAACCGCGGCCGATGCGCTGATACTGGCCGGCGGCGCAACGGTGATGGGGTATCTGTCGAAAGTTTCATTGGAGCGTGTGGCGCAGGGGAGTGAACCTCGGCTGATTGATCTCAACCTGGACCCTGACATATCGGAATCAGATAGCGCTTCAGATAAAAACTTTGCGCTGCTGAGCGGCGATAGAATTACGGTCGGCGCGCGATATGATGTTCAGAGGAATTATGTCGCAGTGGGCGGAATGGTCAAACAACCTGGCCGTTATCAGCGGTCGCCGGACCGTATGCTTTCGGAGCTGATTATTGACGCAGAGCTGCGTCCCGATGATGTGTATTTCGAGCGCATGAATATTTTTCGAACGCACCCGGATAACCGCCGCGAGGTTATTGCGGTTTCTCTGCAGGCGTTGATGGATGAGAAAACCCGGGCGGCTGTGGACATGGCGCTGCAGGACCGTGATTCTGCGCATATATATTCAATTAACGAGATCAAGCGGGTGAAACACGTCAACATAGGCGGTGAGGTAAAATTCCCCGGACAATATGAACTGTTTGATAACATGCGTCTCTCAGATCTGATTTTTCTGTCAGGGAATCTCAAACGCGCAGCGTATATGCACCGCGCTGAACTTGCGCGCACCGATTCGAGCGGTGAAGTGACATTGACATATATTAACTTGAGTACGCCAATGGTTGAGCGGACCATCCTCGAGGAAGACGACCAGGTGTCTATTCGCCAGATACCGGAATGGAATCTGAACCGGAAGGTGACAATTGACGGTGAAGTGATGTTTCCCGGTGAATACACACTGGCGGCTCGCGACGAAACCCTGTGGAGCTTGATTCAGCGGGCAGGTGAGTTTACTGACGCTGCTTTCCCAAGCGGATTATCGCTTGAGAGACAATCAATAAGCCAATCCATTTTTCGACACAATTTGGACCGGGTCGTGGCTTCCAGCGCCGAACTGAGGGAGGATTCGCTGGGAAATGTGCGCAGGCGCGAAAGTATTAGTTATGACGCAACCAGTCTCAATCGGATCATCGTGGACGTGCCGCGTATTATCAACAGCGCCGGGAAAGAAGGCGATGTCATATTGCAGCCGGGAGACAGGATATTTGTTCCGCGAACACCGTCGGGGATTTCTGTTCTGGGAGCAGTGGGAGCCAACGGAACAATTAGATTTGAAGACGAGCGTAAGCCCAAATACTATCTCGAACGGGCCGGAGGATTCACAAAACAGGCTAACAAGGACGGCATGAAACTGGTCAAAGCAGATGGGCGCGTCTACAGCGGATCGGCAGCGAGAAAACAACTTGTCGAGTTGGGTGATGCGATTGTTGTTCCGTCCGAGATAAAGAAGGACCGAAACTTTATGAAATCGCTTTCATCGCTGGTTACTGTAATCAGCGGACTTGCAACATCTGTGTTTGTCATAACAAAATTATGAATTGAAACTGAGCAGTGACACAAAAACGAAAGAGCAGACTAAGTGAATCCGATGCGAAAGTGTGAGGCGGCTCCAAAGATATAGCAGTCCCATTCTCACTTTCTCTCGCCGTCCGGTAAGCGGTCCCCCATCGCTTCCGGGCGGTTTTTTTATGTGCGATCAGGCAAGGCAATTATGACAAGACAACGGGGATCAATAGGCGCTGATAGCGGCCGGAGATGACCGGGGACTATTTTCCGCCAGGCGGGAAATTTCATCCTGTTCCATTCACGCCAGGCTGGAATCTGCTGTCCGCGTCGGTTTGCAACTATTTATGTAATAACACCTTATGAGACATGCTTCAGTTTGAGACATCCCGGCGCCGCTCTTGCCTAGCTAGACATTGGGGAAAACGCTGTCTATCACGGAAGATAGGATTGCAAAAGAATGGGAAGACAATTACGTTTTCGCAGCGGCGCCGAGAGTCCGAGTGAATCGGACTCCAGGAATGTTGCAGCACATACATCAGACTACCACTTCGATTTCTTTAGTTTTCTGCGGATTCTGTTCCGGCACAGGCGCTGGCTGGCAGCCGCGGTGTTGGGGGCCGGAGTACTTGCGGCCGGGATCACCCTGTTGATTCCGAACAAATATACCGCAACAGCGCGGCTGCTGCCCTCGGGAGGATCGGGCAAGCTGTCGGCCCTGGCCGGTATCACCGGACTGCCTATGCTCGACATAGCCGGCGGGCTGGGCGCGTCGGAAAATTCCTCAAAACTTTTCCCGGCCATTCTTCAAAGCGACCTGATGAAGAATATTGCCCTCAACCACGTGTACAGTTTCACCGATGACGGCCATAAGTTTCACATAACCCTGCTGGAGTATTTTAACGAATACAATCTCGACAGGGCCAGAGCAGAACTTGATGCTATCACTTCGGTCTCATCGGAATTCAAAACCGGCATCATCACACTTTCGGTAATCACCAGGTATCCCGAGCTGTCGGCGGCGGTTGCGCAGCTTTACATCGATGAGCTTGACCTGTTCAACCGCACCCGGCGCAAAACCAGGGCGACCGAGTATGAAAAGTTTGTCTCGCAGCGCCTGGTGGAAACACAGTCTGAATTGGCGGAATCCGAGATCAAGCTGTCTCAATTTCAGGGAATAAACCGTGACTGGGCGTTTTCGAGTGATCCTGAGCTGCAGATGGAGTTGCTCAAACTCAAACGTGATCTGGTGATCAAGGGTAAGACATTCGCTTTTATCACCCAGCAACATGAATTGGCGCGCAGCGAGACGCAAAAGAACCTTCCGGTTGTCCAGGCTCTTGATGAACCGGCCGTTCCTTTGATCAAGACATCCCCCAGGCGGACGATGACAGTCTTGTTTGCCATGTTTGCAGCGGGGATTTTCGGTGTAGGAATTATTTTCATCCGCGAATCGCTGGTTGGCGGCGCCCGCGGCGTTGACCGCGAGTCATTTAGAAACCTCCGAAGTGACTTATCCGTGGCATATCCACGCCTGTCAAAGCGGTTTGAATCAGCGGGAGATCAGGCAGATAATCAGCGATACGATGTCAAAGAATTTTCCTAACAGGATAGATAAACCAAGAGGGGCCAACATGAATAATTCAGATTATGAACAACGCCTGTCGAAGCGAGTGCCAGCCTCCGATGTGCGGGCCGGTTCTGCGGTGAAAGATATCATCCTTGTCGCCGGGGCGCGGCCGAATTTTATTAAGCTTGCGCCATTGTACAAAGAATTGTGCCGGAGGCCGGAGAAGCTTTGTCCGATCGTGCTGCACACCGGACAACACTACGATCAGAAAATGTCAGACGTATTTTTTCAAGAGTTGGAATTGCCTGAGCCTGATATTTTTCTTGGAGCGGGTTCCGGAACACACGCCGAACAGACCGCCAGAATAATGGTTGAAATGGAGCTCATTTTTATGAGGCGCAAGCCGGATATGGTGGTGGTTTTTGGTGACGTCAATTCAACCCTGGCGGCGTCAATCACTGCGGCAAAAATGGGTATTCCGCTGGCGCACGTTGAGGCGGGATTGCGGGCGTTTGACCGCAGTATGCCGGAGGAAATCAACCGTTTAGTGACAGATACTCTGGCTGATTTACTGCTCACTCCCTCCAAAGACGCCAACCGGAATCTGGAGCGCGAAGGCGTTCCCAGAGAAAAGATAGTAATGGTCGGCAATATTGTGATTGACACGCTGGCCGGACAGTTGTCACGCGCTGATAAGTCCGACATCCTCGAAAGATTACAAATCGAATCGGGCGCGTTTGCGCTGATGACAATGCATCGGCCGGGCAATGTCGATGACAGGGACACGGTTGATATTCTTCTTGACATCGTCGAGGGCATTGCCGCTGAACACACGATCGTGTTTCCCATTCACCCGCGGACGCACAAGAATTTCACCGGTATGGGCGGACGCGCTGGAGCGCTTGCGGCAGGCACAATGAACAATGTTATCATCACAGAACCACTCGGATATTTGGACTTTCTCAAACTTCAAAAAGAGTCAGCCGTGATACTGACAGATTCAGGCGGTGTGCAGGAGGAATCTACCTATCTTGGGATTCCCTGCCTGACACTTCGGCCAAATACCGAACGGCCGGTAACGATCACACATGGATCGAATCATCTGATTGGACTTGACGCAGCAATCGCTATCGAACACGCGCGGCGTTATTTGCAGAAGCGCACTCACGGCGCCGGGATACCGCCGCTCTGGGACGGCAAGACGGCTGTCCGCATAGCGGATGCAATTGAGAAGTTTCTGTTCGAGGGAGACTACAAACGTGAGATGGACGCGCTGCATATGGCCGCGCGGGAAGAGGCGCTACAGGCGCTCAGGACATCATAATTGGAACAAAAACGGCAATGAATGTGAAGACCATCACCTCCCTCACCAGATTGGTTGCGCACAAGGCAGCCCGGCGGTTG
>JADFNA010000119.1 GCA_022563625.1 Candidatus Zixiibacteriota bacterium | reverse complement strand
GCTTAATGGAACTACCGTCGCTAAGAGAGAAGTAAACGGCGCCAAGGTTGACAATTCGGGAGGAACGATACTCTTTTTATCTCCAGGGCTCCAATACGTTGGTGGTCGAGGCTGGCTGGTGGAGACGTCATTTCAATACCCCATTATTAACGAGCCCAACGGTACCCAGTTAGCTACCGATTGGACGATCTCACTTGGAACCAGAGTACTAATGTTTTAGAATCGATGGATTCTTCTGAAAGCGATATCAAACGCGTGAGAAAACACAAGTAAAAATGACAGGTCACACGAAGTTTAATCGAAAGGACAAACAAATCATGAAGAAGTCACTGGCGCTAACGGTATCCATGCTGATTCTCGGCATAGGGATTTCACCAGCAGTCAATGCGCAGGTGGAGCAAGTCAGCATTAGGGTTGACGGGCTCTCCTGCCCGTTCTGCGCCTACGGTCTGGAGAAGAAACTCAAAAAGATCGACGGCGTGGGCAACGTGAAAATCAACATTGATAAGGGCGTCGCCGAGCTACAGAGCAAAAATGCAGAGTCTATCGTCGTTGAGGGATTGAAGAACGTGGTGTCTGATGCAGGCTTTACAGCCCGACAGATCACCGCGATCGCGGTGGGAGCAGTTCAAGAACACGAGGGGGGTCTCGTTCTAAGTGATATAGGCTCAAACTTTATGTTCATTCTGAAGGAGAATGACCAACTCCAGGAACTACGTTCACAATTGCAAAACTCTGAGACTCAGGTTCGAGTCGAGGGTGTTCTGACCTATGTTGCCCCCAAAGGTCACCACAATCATCCCTACACACTGACCATCGAACGGTTTGAAGTCATTCCGTGACGCCTCCTCGCCAATTTCAAACTGAAATTCCGTCGCTGTGGCCCCTTGACTCTTAACGACGACAAATATCAGAGAGATAGCTCTAGTGGTGTGAGGTACATTGGCTTTTTCGGATTTGCCCCGTTCTCCACCACTACCATCGGCCTTGGACGCTACCTTGATCCTTCGTAAACTGGGGTTGAACAATTTTTATTCTCTTGTCGGTGGTGTTAATACTCTTATCAGAGCTGGTCGGTGAGTCGGATTTGAAGAGACTCGGATCCTGTCAAATTGCTTTAAAACGACGAAGCGCCGACCAAGGCTGCTGCTCAGAAAAACATGTCCCTGTCCCAAGGCCAGAGGGATCGGCCGCTGGACCTTGATCCCAGACAGGGCGCGACTTAAATTATGATGTAACAGTAAGGGGTAGGTTATCCTTGCTGACAAGGGAGTTTAGCGGGGTATTAGAATCTAATTTCGTAAGATTAAGTGATAGACGAAGCACTTTGGAGGCCTTGGAAACTATGGAAGAGAGCTTAATTCGCAAGCACTTGGTGAAACTACTTGGCGGAACAGATTCGCATCTAGACTTTGACGATACCGTTTTTCGGTTTCCAGTTGAGCTTCGTACCGTGAAACCTAATGGGGCAGCTCACTCTGCATGGCAACTCCTTGAACACTTGCGCATCGCTCAATGGGACATACTGGAGTTCAGTCGCAACCCAAACCATGTCTCACCGACATTCCCCGATGGATATTGGCCCAGTAGTGATACGACTCCCGATGAAGAAGCTTGGGAAAAGAGCATAAGAGCTTTCCGATCTGACCGTGAAGCATTGCAGGAATTAGTAGCCAATGAGTCAACCGACCTATTAGCCCCAATACCGCACGGTACCGGGCAAACGATATTGCGTGAATGTTTCGTGGTCGCGAAACACAATTCCTACCATCTGGGACAAATGGTGCTTCTCAGAAGACTTCTTGGCATATGGAAAGAAGATGGAAACCGGAAGATTAAGATTTGAGTTATCTCATCGTCAACTGACCAGCCTCCCAAATTGTGATCCGATTTGAGAGTTAGTATCTTAGCTTGTCTATTGAAGCCTCAGCATAGGCCCATGATCCTTCTCCTATCACCCGCTTGGAGTCCCTAACTCGTGTGTACCGGGGTCGGTCTGGCGAAAAATTAGAAGTAATATCCAAAATTGACCCAGCCTGCGAGTTATCTTCAACCCCATCTGAGGAATCACTTAGCCTTTCCAACTCACACCCCCGCCATCTTTTCGGGTGTGTGCCCATTGCTGGTAAAAGGATGCTTTTGGGGGGAGTGATTCAATAACAGTTGCGCTTGACTATATAAATGATAACGCTAACTTAATAAGTGCATGACTAATGGGGGCCGGTCAATCAAATGAGCAATTTTGAAGAAATAACTAAATCACAATTAACCTTAGATAACGCATCTGAAGCCATTTTCTGGGTAGATTCCCAAGCCCGATTTCGCTACGCCAACGACGCAGCATGTCGGATGTATGGCTACTTACCGGAGAAAATTCTTTCTATTTCATTACATGACATTGAGTCGGGGCATGAAGGTGATTTCTGGCAGGAGTTCTTCGATTACGTGAAACAAAACAAGATACACATATTCAAATCCCGTCATCGCACCAAGGACGGAAGGATCTTTTCTGTGGAAGGCTCAGCGAACTTAATTGAACTCGGAGGAGAGGAATACGTCTGCTGCATTGTTAGACACGTCTCAAAGCCTAAAAAAGAGAACACTGCTTTGCTCGAGAGCGAGCAGCGCTTCAGAGATATCTTCAATGCCGTAAACGATTCTGTCTTCATTATTGACCCTGATAATCATACTGTTGTTGACTTTAACGAAAACGCTGTACAGGCGCTGGGCTTCGATAGATCGGAACTGACCGGTTTGCCAATCGAAAGGTTACATCCGCAGGAGATAGATCAGCTCAAGCAGACCCTTGCGAAAGTCGTGAAGGGTGAATCTGTGCAGACAGACGAGTTCTCCTGTTTGAAAAAAGATAACTGTCGCATGCCGGCTGAGATATCCTTCACCCCCGTTTCGCTTGACAGTAAAACGTATGTCCTGGCTATGGCACGCGACATCACTGAACGCAAACAGTCCGAGGCCTCGCTTCATACCGCTCTCGCAGAAGTTAAGCAACTGAGAGATCGTCTCCAGGCTGAAAACACTTACCTGCAGAGCGAAATCAAGCTGGACCACAATTTCGAGGAGATTATCACTCGGAGCGCTGCATTTAAGAAGGTACTCGGAAAAGTGGAACAGGTTGCTTCTACCGATGCGACAGTACTTATCCTTGGTGAAACCGGAACTGGCAAAGAGCTGGTTGCCCGTGCAGTCCACAACATTAGCGGCCGTAAGGACAGACCGCTGGTAAAAGTCAACTGTGCAACATTACCGGCAAATCTAATCGAAAGTGAACTGTTCGGCCACGAAAAAGGCGCTTTCACCGGCGCTATCTCGAAGAAGATAGGCCGTTTCGAACTGGCAGATGGAGGGACTATCTTTCTAGATGAAATCGGCGACCTGGCGTTGGAACTACAGTCAAAGCTGCTACGCGTGCTACAGGAGGGCGAGTTCGAACGACTGGGCAGTAGCCTGACATTCCAGGTGAACGTTCGAGTAATCGCTGCAACGAATCGTGATTTGGAGGAGGCTGTGGGAAGCGGCGGCTTTCGCCAGGATCTGTATTATAGACTCAATGTTTTTCCAATCAAGATTCCACCTCTTCGTGAACGCAAAGATGACATTAAACTGCTCGTGAGTCACTTTATAAAAAAGTACAGCCCAAGGATGGGGAAACATATTGACTCAGTTCCCCCGAGGGTACTTGAAACACTGGTGAGCTATCATTGGCCGGGAAACGTCCGAGAGTTGGAAAATATTATTGAACGTGGAGTCATTCTAAGTCGGGGCAGGACTCTTGGGCTGGGCGACTGGTTGCCAAGCCAGATAGACCCACTCACATCAAGTCGTTTGCGCACAATGGAAGAGATTGAGCGCAAGCACATCTGCGAAGCGCTGGAGTCCACCGGATGGCGTGTCAGTGGTGTAAGAGGCGCCGCCAAGATTTTAGGCCTAAAGCCAACTACACTCGAGGCCAGAATCAAGAAGCTTGGCATTACGCGCTCTTCACAATAATTCCCAATATTTCATGACTATCCCAATATTTTAGGGATGCGCTCCGGCCAACCAGGCTGGTGTGGCATTCATTTCTTCTTAATAACACGAATGTTATCAATCGGTTAAGGGGTTATTTCGATGACCATATTTTTTTGGCACACGGTTTGAGATACATCTATTCCGGAAAGGATCGAGAACGATGAAAAAGACCAGAACTAACACTATCAAGCACAAACAGGTGAAAAGCATTGAGTTGACTTCTCTGAACTTCCATGAGCAGGCGCTTAAGAGTCACAAGCCAGTGTTAGTTGAGTTCACCGCAGACTGGTGTGGGAGCTGTCACATATTAGCGCCCATGATAGAGAAGGTTATGAGACAGTTTGCGCCGAAAGTGAGATTTGGTCGCATCGATTATGACACAAATCGGGACCTCGCTAAACGGTATGGTATCAATAAACTACCGGCGCTCATACTCTTCCAAGATGGAAAAGCGGTGGACTATATACTTGACACACCTACTAAAAGCGATCTGACTGCCAAGTTGACGTCTATCGTCAATTTCAGGACAGACACAGAGTGCGAGTAAGCGCATGAATGTAATGATGAAAGAACACAAACCATTAACACTCAATGAAAGGAAAAAACAATGAACCGCAAACGAATTACTCACGGAGTTATTGGCGGTCTCGCTGGTGGCCTAATCTTCGGCGCCATGATGGGGATGATGGGCATGCTGCCGATGATTGGTAAAATGGTCGGGTATCCGTCCGCAACGGTGGGTTTTGTAGTCCACATGATTAACAGCGCCGTTATCGGCGCCGCTTTTGGGCTTGTCTTGGGGCGTTTCGCGTCGCGAACCGGCGCCGGCGCTGGACTGGGACTGGCCTATGGAAGTCTGTGGTGGCTCCTCGGGCCATTGACTCTGATGCCTCTGTTTCTGGGCATGGACTTTGGAGTTAACTGGAGCCTGACTGCTGCATTGAAGATGCTCCCGAGCCTGCTGGGTCACGCAATCTACGGAGTTGTGCTGGGCGCCGTGTACAGCTTGCTGGGACAGAAGGATTTTGTTAACGCTACCGCATCTACTTCAAGACTGTCTGTTGCAGGGGAGAAATAACCCATTGAAATACGTGGAACGGGGTCCCTATGCGGGTATGCCGTGAGGGACCCCGACTTGGAAGGAAGAGCTAGACAAGAGATAGAAAGTCACATCAAATTTTGATGGAAGGAGACTGAAATGAAAACGTTAATTACCACAATCATTGCGACACTGGTCATGGGTCTGACCGTCAATGCGGGCACAAAGGTTCGCATAGACTATGATCAAAATGCTTCTTTTGATCATTTGAGAACGTACAGTTGGGCGAACCACGATACAGGCAACGACTTAGATCAGGCGCTGTCTGGATCACTTGTGAGCGATCGGATATATGGAGCGATCGATGCCGAGCTATCAAACCTGGGGTATAAGAAAGTCGATCCCGGTGAAGCGGACTTCTTGATCCACTATAGTCTGAGCTCTGAAGAAAAGACAGAAGTCACAACATTCGGCGGCTCCTACGGCTATGGCGGCTACGGTCACAGGTCTGGTCACGGCTATGGTTTGTATTCGCGCTACCACGGTCATGGCCATCATGGCTATAATCGGTTCTATGGACACGGATATGGCTATGGAGGTTATGGAGCGAACTCGATAATTCGCGAACTTCTGGAAGTCACGCTATCACTAGATATTATAGACACGCGGACAGGCGAAGTGATCTGGCGTAGCTGGGCGATCAAATCGCTTAAACAGCGCCCGACACCGAAGAAGGTCAGGAAATTTATCACGAGATCGGTTCATAAGACACTCAAGGAATTCCCCCCCGAAGACCTTAATAGCTAGAATGCAGCAAGACAGACTCGAGTTGACACATTGAAAAAAAGAGTGATCATTCACCTCTGAGATTAACTTTGAGTCACAAGAGGAGGTAGAAATGACCACTTTACAGAAACTGATCCAGAAGAAGCATTTACTT
>JADFNA010000118.1 GCA_022563625.1 Candidatus Zixiibacteriota bacterium | reverse complement strand
CCAGCGTTAGCATCCCGGTCATGGCCAAGTGCCGCATCGGTCATTTCAGTGAGGCGCGGACTCTTGAGGCGTTGGAGGTTGACTTTATTGACGAATCTGAAGTGCTGACTCCGGCTGACGAGAAGCATCATATTGATAAATGGAATTTCAAGGCGCCGTTTGTGTGCGGCTGTCGCAATCTGGGCGAAGCGCTGAGGCGGATTTCTGAGGGCGCCGCGATGATCCGCACCAAAGGCGAAGCCGGGACCGGTGACGTGTCCCAGGCGGTGAAGCATTTGCGGCAAATAAACGGTGAGATGAGGCGGCTGACGACGTTCAGGGAAGATGAGCTTTTCACGGCTGCCAAAGAGCTGGCTTCGCCGTTGTCATTGGTGAAGTGGGTCGCCGAACACGGGAAATTGCCTGTTCCAAACTTTGCCGCCGGGGGAGTGGCGACTCCGGCTGATGCGGCTCTGTGTATCGAACTTGGCGCCGAGGCGGTGTTTGTGGGAAGTGGGATATTCAAGTCCGGCGAGGGCTTGACAGATACCGAAAGAATCCAGGTGCAAACGAACTATGCCCGCGCGATTGTCCAGGCGACCGCCCGCTATCAGGACTATAAATTAGTGGCCGATGTCAGCAAGGGGCTGGGTAAGGCCATGACGGGGGTTGAGGCCGCCGCATTACCCGAAGAAGAATTGTTGCAAATTCGCTAAGAGGGGCATTAAGAGGGCTTGATGGCTGGAGCGAATATGTCAGGCTCGGACCCGCGAATCGGAGTTCTGGCCCTTCAGGGGGATTTTGCGCGGCATTTGCAGGCGCTGGAATCGGTCGGCGCGGAAGGATGCGAAGTCCGCTCGGCCGAGGATTTAATCGGTATCGATGCGCTGATATTGCCAGGCGGAGAATCATCCACTATTTCTCATCTTCTGGACAGTTTTCAGATGCGCCAGCCGGTGATCGAGTTTGTCCGCTCAGCGCCGGTTTGGGGTAGCTGCGCCGGTTTGATTCTGCTGGCCAGCGAGATTGTTACAAGCCCTGACGCTCAGGGTGTCAGCTTTACACCCCTGGGCGCGCTGGATATATCGGTGGCCCGCAACGCCTTTGGACGGCAGGTGCGCTCCTTTGAGGAGCCTGTCACGGTTTCTGACGGCGGTGTATCATTTACTATTGAAGCGTGTTATATTCGAGCGCCGCGGATTGTCCGTGTCGGTGAAGGAGTGATGACTCTGGCCAGGCGCGGGTCTGATGCGGTCCTGGTGCGGCGGGGAAATATTCTGGCGTCGAGTTTTCATAGTGAATTGACAAATAACACGGCGTTGACACAGTTTTTTGTCGAGCGCATGGTCATGCCCGGCCTGAATAGGATTTCTGCAAAAACACGCCAGAACGTTTCATAGACGTTTTGCCGCCTGACAAGAGCCCACGAGAGACAACCCGGATGGAACGGAAAATATACAGCCAGTCTGTGACAGAAGGCGCACTTGCGGTTGCTGCCGACACATCTGCCATGACTCCCTGCGCCGGGCCTGTTGTCGAGCGGACATCAGCGCGTTTGCCAAAGTGGCTGAAAATTACCGCCGGGTTTGATCCTGAGTATATGCGCGTCAGGCGTGTGATACGGGAGAACAATCTGCACACGGTGTGCTCTGAGGCGGCCTGCCCGAATATTCGTGAGTGCTGGGGCGAGGGAACGGCTACTTTTATGATACTCGGCAAGCTTTGCACACGGGGCTGCGGGTTTTGCGATGTCTTGACCGGCAGGCCGAAAGGTCTTGACACGGACGAGCCGCGCCGCCTGGCCGAGGGTGTTTCGCAACTGGGACTAAAACAGGTAGTCATTACCTCTGTTACCAGGGACGATCTGGCGGACGGCGGCGCTTCAATTTTCGTCGCAACTCTCAGCGAATTGCGCCTGCGCGACCCGCTGGTGAAGGTGGAATTGTTGATTCCGGATATGCGAGGGAAGATGCAGCCGGTATTAGATATTCTAGGCGCCCGGCCGGACGTATTTGCGCATAACGTGGAGACCGTTGCCCGGTTGTATCGGCGTGTTCGCCCCGGCGCCAAATTACAACGCTCGCTTGACATCCTTCGCGCCGCGCATGAGTATAAACAGAGGCCTGTGGTCAAGACCGGATTCATGGTTGGGTTCGGCGAAACGCGGGAAGAAATCATTGAATTGTTCCATCAGATATATGAGACAGGGACCGATCTTGTGACTATCGGGCAGTATTTGCGGCCGTCGGAGGCGCATCTGCCGGTTGTACGCTACTATCCACCGGAAGAATTTGTTGAACTGGCTGATATTGGACACGATATTGGCTTTGGGCATGTTGAGGCCGGGCCGCTGGTGCGCTCGTCTTACAAGGCCTTCAGCCAGTCAAAGGAACTGCTGAACAAGACGGCGGCGCTCTCTGCATAGAGAGCGGCAAGGAAGCGAGAGGATAAGGATCTTTTGATAAGAAAAATTGTAATTGCCGACCATCATGGTTTTTGTATGGGTGTCAAACGTGCGATCAACATCGCCGAAGATACCGCTGAAGGCGCCGCGGACGCCGCGGACGCTGCGGGCGTGGCCAGTGATGTTACTATCCTCAAAGAGATAGTGCACAACAATTCAGTTGTCAACCGCTTTCGTGACGCGGGTGTTAAGCAGAAGTTCCAAGTCAGTGAGGTCGAGAGCGGGACAGTCGTCATATCAGCGCACGGTGTGGCCCCTGAAGTTATTGATGAGGCGGAGAAGAAGGGCCTGAATGTCATTGACGCCACCTGCCCGCTGGTGACACGCATACATGAAATAGTCGATAAGCTTATGGTGCGTGGATACCATGTGATTCATTTTGGCGACGCCCATCATGATGAGACGCTGGGCGTGGTCGGACATGCGTTGCCGGGCCGAATCAATGTTGTCTCGACAGTTGAGGCGCTGAGGGCCCTGCCGGATGATCTGGCGGACAAAGTTGCGCTGACATCACAGGCGACAGCCGAAGTTGCGATTTTCGAGGAAGCCGAAAAGGCCGCGCTGGAGAAGTGGCCCGAGATCAAGATTTTCAACACCATCTGCAATGCCACCACCCAACGGCAGTCTGCTATAGTCAAGTTGGCCGATCAGGTTGATGTGATACTGGTGGTTGGTTCGGAGACATCGGCGAATTCACTGCGTCTGAGAGATATCGCTGAGGCGCTATGCGGCGAAGCATATCTGATAGAGAATGAAGCGTCGATAAAAGTCGAATGGCTTGCTAACGGCGCTGATCGTCCGCCGCGAACAATCGGAGTCAGCGCGGGGGCCTCGACCCCTGAGTTTTTGGTGGAGGGTGTGGTGCAGCGGCTGGCGGAATTATCGAACAACGCTGAAGTTGTAAGACCACAGAAGAAGCGCCGGGACAATGAACTTACGCTGCTAAACAGCGAACTGGCCGCAGGCCGGGATAGTTAACCAACAGAGCGGAAATGAGTGACGGACATGTCTCTGCCAATACTTGGTGATTTTCTCATTTATGACTCGCTAATCCTTTTTGTGGGATCAGCCGTATGCTATGCCCTGGCATGGCGGGGGAAGGCAGCGCTGCGGAAGCCTGGCAGGGTTTTGTTCACGGCTGGCGCTGCGTGTTTGCTGGCGGTGTCTGCGATTTTGATGACACTGATTATCACGCATGACTTCTCGGTTTCATATGTCGCCAATTACTCTTCCACGGACCTGCCGCTGTACTACCTGATCTCAACTTTCTGGGGCGGACAGGAAGGCACATTCATTTTATGGATGCTGTTCATCGCGATTCTGGGCATTCCGCTGATGTATACCGCAGGCAAGAAATACGAACACGGCGTGATGTTTTATCTCTCGCTGATCTTGCTGTCGATTATGGTAATTGTTATTAAGAAATCGCCGTTCGAGTTGCTGCCGTTTACGCCGCTGGAGGGCAATGGCCTTAACCCGCTGCTGCAGAATTACTGGATGGTGATACATCCGCCAACCATGTTCGTTGGCTTTGCCGCCGCAGCGTTTCCATTCGTGTTCGCCCTGACGGCGCTTACTCAGCGCTCGTATGATGATTGGGTGGACAAGGCGCGGCGCTGGACGCTATTCGCCTGGCTGTTTCTGGGCATAGCGTTGATTGAAGGCGGTTACTGGGCATACGAAACTCTCGGCTGGGGTGGATTCTGGGCGTGGGACCCGGTGGAGAATTCGTCATTCATCCCGTGGATTTTCCTGACCACACAGGTCCATTCGACATTTATCCGTAAACATCAAGGCGGATTGACCCGATTTTCGATGTTCATGGTCTGTCTGACCTTTCTGTCCGTACTGTACGGCACATTTTTGACACGTTCGGGTGTGCTGGGAGACTTTTCGGTGCATTCGTTCGTTGATTTGGGTATCAACAACTTCCTGATTGGCGGGTTGTTTTTCTTTATGATCTTAACCGCCGGTTTGTTCATGTGGCGCTGGAATGATATTCGTTCGGCCGCTTCATTTTCTACGGTGGCGTCACGTTCATATCTGGTGACACTCGGGGTTGTTGTCCTGTTTCTGGGCGGCCTGTTGACACTGCTGGGCACTTCCGCGCCGCTTCTGACACGCTTCACGGATACCCCGGCGGCGGTGGCTATATCATACTATCAAATCACCATGAATCCGATTGCGATTGCCATTCTTATTTTGCTGTCGCTTTTTCCTACGTTCAAATGGGACTCCGGGGTGCAGCGCAGATGGATATTGGTGGTGGCCGGCGCAATTGCTGTTGTGACGTATATTGTGTTGTTTTTTGCCGTTGACATACATACGCAAACATATATGATAATTCTCTCACTGGCCCCCGCCGCGATTTGGACAAACGCGTATTTCCTGTGGAAACGCAGCAAGAAGTCGTATATCGCTTCGCCATACTTAATTCATGTTGGCCTGGCGCTCTTGCTGGTCGGGGCCACTGTCTCGGCCGGGCTGGAAAACGGTACAAAAGTTGAGCTTCGCCAGGGAGAAGAGGTCCACGCGATGGGCTATCATTTGACGTTCACCGGTACCGAGCGCGACGGTATCTTTGAGAGCCAGTTTATCAGCATATCTGACCCTGACGGTTCAAACGCATTTGTCGCTGTCACCAGCAGCCGAACGCAGGTCCGTGATAACAGTGTGATGCGCATGCCGCATGTCGAGCAGCGCCTCTTGTATGATATTTATCTGGCGCCGTTGGCTCTTGAAATGATTGGCGATGAAGACCCCGGATTAATTATGCTCGCCAAGGAGCAAACGGGGAGTCTCGGCAAGTATGCGATCACGTTTAACGGGTTTGAAGTTTCCTCGCATGGGGGTGAAGGTGAAGAGGAAAGTGAATTGAATCGCGCCGAGGCCCTGGTGACAATATCATATGACGGCAAGACTGAGGATATTCGGCCGGCGCTGGTGATACAACAGGATGGTTTGATACCGATTAGCGCGGCGTTTGACAGCGGCGCAGGTGAAGTGTTTATCACCAACATTGACGCCGAAAACGGCGCTGTTGCGCTAAAATTTATTGGCGAATTTGTCCCTCAGCGCGAAAGAGAACCCCAACTCGTGTTGGTGGTGGAGATGACTTTTAAACCTTTAATAAATTTATTCTGGCTGGGGGCGCTGACAATATTTATAGGCGGCGGCATATCATTGTCGCACGGGCCGCGCAAGAAAAGCAAACGCGACTCCCCAACTGCCAGCAGTATGAAAGTTTCGTCCGATCAGGAACGGGTTGTCACGAGTTGAAATGGACTTTTCTTTTGCCAGCCTGGACCGCTACTTAACAAGCGTTTTGCCGCAAAGATCAGCGACCTGCGACGGGGCCTCCTGGACCACTCCCCGCAGATCGTTCACTTCGCCGGACACGGGGACGACGATGGCATCCTCGTCGTAAAGCGCACGCGACAGTGCGTCGACTACCGCTGCATCCAGTTTCACCTGGCGTTGGGTAAGCATACCCAATGCCTCGACCGCTGCACGGCGCACCAATGGATCAGAACTGGTCGTGACTGGTGTGATCGCCTGGACCGCGTCGACGGCC
>JADFNA010000117.1 GCA_022563625.1 Candidatus Zixiibacteriota bacterium | reverse complement strand
CGGTTTTCAACGAAGATATGATCGGGGCGGATTTCTACTCGGACAGTAAACTGGTGTTTGCCAAATTGATTGGCAAGTCGAAATCGAAGGCCATGGAAGATGGTGTCGGAGTCTATTTCTCCGAAGGGTGGGGGAAAAGAGGATACGAATACTGGGCGAAACTTTTTTACGATAGTGCGAATATCGGTTCCCTGGAGGAGCTTTTGGATTCGCAGCAATACCGCAAGGAGTCCTATCTATTTATGCGTCCGTTGGCCGGCAGTTTTGTGGCTTTCTTAATCGACAAGTATGGCTTAAAATCGTTCCTGAAAATCTACAAGGCCTGGCCCAAGGCCGGTATCCCAAAAATCGGTTTGGGCATAAACGTGGCGTAAATACCTCCCTGGCGGCCGACTTCTTTGACCGTGTATTTGTAAAGCTGGGCGAAATCGGCCATGACAAACGCCTCCTGGTACTTGAGGTCGATTTCATGCTGAGAGTGTGCGACTTCGTGATGAGAGCACTCAACCGGAATGCCCATCGCTTCAAGCGCGTTGACGGTGCGTTTGCGCACCTGGGTGCCAATATCATCCGGGCCGAAATCGAAATATCCGTCATGGTCCAGAACAGTGGTGGATTCGTCGTCTCTGAAATAGAAATATTCGATTTCCGGGCCGAGATAGGCCGTCCAGCCTCTCTCCTCGATCCGTTCCACCACGCGTTTCAGGATATAGCGCGGATCGCCTTCATATGGGGTCCCGTCCGGCTTTTCAATATCGGCGATCATCATCGCCACTTTTTCCCCGCCGACTTCCCAGGGGAGAATACGAAACGTGCGAAAATCCGGGATGGCCATCAAATCGGACTCTTCGATTCGCACAAACCCCTCGATTGAGGAGCCGTCGAACCCCTGTCCCTGATCCAGCACATCCTCAATTTCCGAGCGGGTCATGGTCATGCCTTTCAGCCGCCCGAGTATATCGGTGAAAAATAGACGCACAAAATTCGCCCCGGCCGCGTCGATCTGGCCGATAATATCGGCTTTGGTGCGTTTGGCTTTGCGCTCTGTATCCGTAATTACCCCGCCTGTCTTAACTTTGGACCTGGCGCCTGTTTTAGTGGCCACAAGAGACATCCTCCCGACTCCTCTCAGATAGTATACTATGATTGTTTGCGACTGTGTGTGTCTGCATCGATTTTCTGTTCTTTTCACCCATGTTCTTCTGCGTCCTTAAAAAGGCGGCAAGCTATTGCTTTTTACAAGAAAGATCAAAGGAAATGGGCGAGAGAGTGGCAGTTTTAAGCTTTTTTTGGTGGGAGTAAGGGTGGGTAAGATAGACGGGAGTTATCCACAAATGAAATTAGCATCAAATCTGCGGTATGTGGTTTTCCTCTTTTTTTTGGAAACATGGTCGAAATGTGTCAGGCCACGCGGTTATCACAACATGCCCATAATTGTTAAGAGCGATCTTTAACATTCAACTTCACGAGCTCTGTGCTAAGCTTCTCCTCGAGTTCCTTGATCTTCTTGTATATCAGACATCTTTGTCCTTGAACATCAAAGCGAAGTTCAGTGCTGTCTTTAGCCAACAAAACAGTAGGAACACCACATCCCCAAGCAAATCCAACCTCGAGAAAAACATTAGGATTGGCGCCGCTAAGATCTGCGACAACTAACGATGCTGATCTAATCCGTTTTTTTACCCGATCAACCACATCTCCAGTAAATGATGATATGTCAACTCGTTCACAGAGTAAGCCAGCGCTATTGACAGCGTTTTGAATCCCGTAGTGGTACACATCATCAAACTCCTCAGAAAATGGCATCGCCACAAAGACATGGTTTTTCGAGGCTGAGGCATATCCTGCGGCCCGAAGCCGTTCTCTCATCTCAGATTCCGCCCCCTCAAACAATCCAGAATCTTGCTTAAAGGACATGCTAGACGGCACAATACTTTCAAGCGTTTTCCTCAGTCGACTTGCCCGACCCTTGTTGCGCTCGGCGAAAGTAATGACCTCAAGTCTATCCGGCGCATTAGATGAGTCCACCGCTTCAAGGAAACCAGCGAGTTGAGATTCAAATGCCTCATCCTCATCCAAACCATAGCCAGGGCCATGCACTGTGACAACAAGACTTTGTGTATTTGGTAGTTCACGTGCCAAGGTAGAGAGTACTCTTCTTGCAAACACACGGATCTGGTGGTAATCAAAGGCCCACAGGGGATTCACGCCTACGAAGAGTATCGACTTGGTAGCGACACCAGGAACACCTGGATGTAGCCGATACTCCCCGGATTTAGGTCGCATAGCGTCTTCAGAATACCCCGCTTTACACAGCCTATCGGCGACGAAGATATCGAGTCCATAATGAGTTTGCGCGTACTTGAGTGCGAGAACATCTGCCTCAATGAATGTAGCGTCCCCTTCAATCACCTCAATTCGCAAGCGTGGATTTTCGGTCTGATTCTTCATCATAACATCGATTTAGGGTGCCCCACCCCTTATGATGGGATTTCTACCACTATTCAACAGTATAACTCTTTGGCCTGCAGTCGCAACCCCCCCCAAACAATAACACCACCAATCCACCACAATCTCACCCCTCCACCTCTCATAGGAGGATCAACCATGCCAACCACCCGTAAACAACTAATCGCCAATCGCAAAAACGCTCAAAACTCAACCGGACCCCGCACACCCGACGGCAAACACACCACCTCGAAGAACGCCACCAAACACGGACTCTACTCCCGCGACACCGTCATCAACTCCGTCAATCTCAAGGAGTCTCAGGACGAATACGACGAGTTCCTGCACAGTCTCGTCGAAGAACTGGCGCCCCAAGGCGCATTACAATTTCAGTTGGTTCAGGATATCACCAATTGTCTCTGGCGACAGCGGCGCGCCATACATGCCGAAACCGCTCAACTAAATCAAGAGTTGAATAGTCGCGCAAACTTACTCAAGAGCACAATTCTACCATACGAACGCTCGAAAAACCCTAATGACACTCCGCAAGATCCAGAGGACATTTCCGCGCGTCTCGCCGCTTACTCAATACCCACAGGCTCGTTTTCACTTGATCTGCTGCGCTATGAAATGCGCAATGACCTGCGTGTCATGCGCGCCCTAAAAATCCTCAAACAACTACAAAGCCGCGAAACGGATGATCACACCGAGAACAGGGACCAGGGCGCCAATCAAAATAAGGAAATCGAACCCAATTCCCCACAATCCGATACACCATGGGACTTTGAGGGCATCGAGCCACTCGATTTGGAACATTAATACTACACAAACAACATCGAATCACTACTGCGCGGTGGGTGGCCGGGACAATTGTCCCGCAATTCGAATGCTAGCGAATCCCGTAGCTCAGCTTCCGAAGTCCGCCATAGGCTTTAATTCATTCAAGCTGAATCAGAACTTGGGGGGCAGGTCAGTGGGAAGTGATTAGTCGAGGTGTCACGCGTTCTATCTTGGCCCGTAGCGCACAATCACTCCGGCCGCCCCGACTACCATGACTTCACCCGACGAACTCCCCCAGACACCGAAGAATTGCTGATTGGGTAGAAATCTCTCAAATGAGTCACTCCAGACAGCCCCGTCATAGTGAAGGATCGTACCCCATCCTACTGCAAAGACATTATCTCCCGCGTTCCCCCACACTGCGCGCAGCGCCTGGAACGTTCCGCTGGACATCGCGCTCCAGGAGGCGCCGTCGTAATGAAGAATTCCACCGAAAACGTTCCCGGCGAAAATATCGTTCGCCGAGTTTCCCCAGACGGCGAATAGGGTTCGGGGCGAAGGAGTTGCCATCTCGCTCCACAGAATACCGTCATAATGAAAAATCGCTCCC
Organism: Candidatus Zixiibacteriota bacterium; assembly: GCA_022563625.1. Lineage (GTDB taxonomy): Bacteria > Zixibacteria > MSB-5A5 > GN15 > JACZUZ01 > JADFNA01. Next base: position 2,222 of record JADFNA010000117.1, on the reverse strand, counting down.
CCGCAGCCAACTACAAAAACGTCATTTCCTGCGCTCCCCCAAACGTCATGAAGTCCGACGCTGGTCCCGCTGTTCATTTCACTCCAAACAGCGCCGTTGTAATGGAGTATAGTCCCGGAATCACCGACCGCGAAAACATCACTGGCGGAGTTAGCCCAGACCTCATGCAGGTCCAGCCCTGTCGGGCTTGCCATAGAACTCCAATTGGCTCCGTCATAATGGAGTATTACACCGGCGTCTCCGAGCGCAAACACATCGCCTGCGGCGCTTCCTCCGACGCCTTCAAGGTTTTCTGTAGTCCCGCTGGCCATGGCGCTCCAGTTCATTCCGTTATAATGCACGATGGCGCCATCGAAACCGACAGCGAACACATCGGTTATCGAGCTTCCCCAAATATCCCAGAGGACTGCCGCAGAGCCACTGATCATCTGACTCCATTTAAGATCCACTCCACAAACCGGCGCAGGACCGCCGGCAAAAATGCGGGCAATTAAATAAGTTACGTCAGCTATGTTGACACTGTTGTCGCCGTTTGCGTCGGCCTCATTATCACAGGCCGGCGCCGGGCCCCCCGCAAATATTCTGGCGATCAAAAAAGTCACATCAGCAATATTTACACCACCACTGTTATTTGCGTCACCGGCCGTATCACAGCAGCCGTCACAGGCGTCACCTATGCCGTTGTCATTCGAGTCAAGCTGATCGGGATTTGGGACTGTTGGACAGTTGTCGTTCTGATCGGCAACACCGTCACCGTCGAAATCCTTGAACTCGATAAATTCAATCTCGACTGTCAGCTCAGCGCTGGCTCCGGCGCCTGCGATAGCCAGCGGTGTGATAGAAAATCCTGCGATTGCGTCGCTGTATGTGACCCCCAGGGGCAGGACGGTGACCCTGATGAGAGAACAACTGTCAGGCTGATCGAGCGGAGGCATATCCAGTTGAAACCCGTCACGAAAAATATCAAACGGATCAACTCTGTGCGCGAAAAGTCCATCAACGTTCGTCCAATCCACACCGAAGGGCTTGTTCCAGTGCAGGTAGTTCTCATCAAATCCGATATAACGGCGAAACTGAAAATAGTAAAATGAACTGTCTCGAGGAAGAATCAGGGCTTTCAGTCCATCGCGCGTTTCCACCGGTGTCAGCGTAAACTGACCGCTGGTAGTTACATTCAGAAACTGACTTGAATCGAACCAGCCGAAAAGTCCTTTCGCGCGCGCATTGTAATGTCCCCGGCCGCCGCCTGTCGGATCAAATAAGTCGCCGGTCCCGTGAACCCTGCCGCAGCTCGGGTCCGCCTTGAGCGGCCAGGATTGATTGGAACAATACCAGGCTGCGGCGTGGCCCGCTCCAAATGTATGGCCCAGCTCATGGGCGGTGAGGCCCAGTGAGATAGTTCCATTCAGGAAGACTACTTTCCGACCCAGCGCCACCCCCCCCACATTACCCGGTCGTTTTATGGATATGATAACCACTCTATCAAAGTCGCCGGTCAGGTTTGTGACATCGGCTAGCCCACCCCATTGAACATTGAAACCGGCGCTGGCCGCCGAGTCTATCGCAGGTTCATATACCTCAAAAAATTTGGAATCTGGGGGCAGGTTGAGAACATAGAACCCTCCCACCTGGCCGGTAATGCGCATCTTGTCGGATGAGACATCACGGAAGTAGTCGTTCATTGTGATTGTACTATAGTTCTGGTAGGCAGAAGCTGAAGGCATCACGAACTGCGGTGTATTCCAGGGGCCTGGGAAACGATTATCAAAAAAGAAGCTGTCCGCTTTTTGAGGCGTTCCCGGGTCCGGGTGCGGGTGCAATGGGCTGCCCGGAGCAAAAACTATTTTCGCATCAGGAGGGTCCGATGGCAGACGCACGAATATGACGAGGATATTGAGCTCCCCGACTACCGGCTCCGACGATAGGCCGGGGGTGTACTGGCAGAACAGGCCGTCACCCAGTTCATGCGTCACCAAGTTGCCGGGAAGTGTAGGCTGAGCGGCGCTCGTTGACCCAGCTTTCTCTGAAATGAGTCCAGGCTCGGACGAGGAGCTGTTCAAGCAAAACGCTAGCGACATGACGACTGAGACGCCTGCGGAAAAACAGAAACGCCCGGCTTTCCCGGAAAGTCTTGCCTCAACCCTTTTCTCAGAATGGCTCATAACTACTCCTCAAGGCATATGAGCGCTCTCATATGAAGGTTAGTACGAGCAGATACTACT
>JADFNA010000116.1 GCA_022563625.1 Candidatus Zixiibacteriota bacterium | reverse complement strand
AACAAGGCAATATACAGGGTGCGTCACATAAAATAAATACAGAGATATCCGGACCGGATCCGCTGGAGCAGACGCCCCAGCCGGTGAAGAAGAAAAAGTCCGGGTTTTTCCGCAGATTGTTTGGATAAGAGCAGGATCGGAGGAGATATGTCAGATCGAGATTTAGTAATTTACGAAGAAGACATCATTAGAATTGAAGCGCTGATGGGTCGAACGCTCAAAGGGGCCGAAGCTAAATGCGCGCTGCTGGTGGACAAGGATGGTCATTTGATCACCAAGCAGGGATTCACCCACTCGCTTGATACCACGGCCCTATCGGCCCTTCTGGCCGGGTCTTTTGCATCGACAAAAGAAATCGCGCGACTGGTCGGCGAGCATGAGTTCTCAGTGCTGTTCCATCAGGGCAAAAAGGATCACATTCACATGTCTCTGATAGGCGATCGTGCGATCATGGCAATCATTTTTGATGATCGCACGACGATTGGCATGGTGCGGCTGTATTCCAAAGAGATCGCCCAGGAGCTGACGAAGATCATTAACAAAGTTGCCAGCTCGGAGAGAGGGTCGAATGCCGGGTTGGAACCGGGATTTGCATCATCCGCTGAAGAGCGTCTTGATGACATTTTCAAAGATTGAGCGCGGCGTTTTTCGTATGCCACGCCTTGCGTTAAATGTTGGTCAGGGCGGTTGAAGTTCTTTCAACAATCCAGGCGTAATAGGCGCCTCGAATGTTTGGTGAGTGACAACCCGTTCTTCTGATTGCGATGCGGAAAAGCGACACCGTAATCTGAGACGGATGTTTCTAATTTAACTACACAGATAGTGAAAGCGCTATGAAGGCTGATTTGGGGACAATGCTGGTTGAAGCCGGCAAAATTACCAAGGAGCAATATTCTGAGGCGCTTTCTTATCAGGATTCCGGCAGGGGAAAATTTGAAGACGGCCTGATTGACTGCGGGGCAGTGGAGTCTATTGATGAAGTTTATCAATTCATCGGAAAGCAGCTCAATATGGGCGCTCTGCGCCTGGAGGATGTTGAATTAAACCCCGAAATTGTCCGCCTGGTGCCGCTGGATATCGCACGCAAGTTCAATGTTATCGCTATCTCAAAAATCGGCCGCAACCTCGTTGTGGCGATCTCCGATCCAAACAATATATACGTTCTCGATGCCGTAAAGTTTATTACCGGTTGTAACATTCAGCCGGTCATATCACCCGAAGAGGCGATCGCCAAGGCGATTGACTCATTCTATGCTGACACGTCGTCTTTTGCGGATGCTCTCAAAGACCTTGATGATGATGTTGATATTGAAGTTGTCTCCGAGGAAGACGGGCCATCAGAATCAGATCTGCTGGCGGCGATTCAGGACAAGCCGCTGGTCAAACTGGTTGATTCGATTATTGCCAATGCGGTCAAACGCGGCGCCTCCGATATACATGTGGAAAACTACGAAAAGCGCCTGCGCGTTCGATATCGCGTGGACGGTGATTTACGTGAAATGGATCCGCTGCCGTTCCGCTACCGGGCCGCGATTATTTCGCGAATTAAGATTATGGCCGACCTCGACATTTCCGAACGGCGCCTGCCACAGGACGGGCGTATCAAGATCAGAATTGGAGGCCGGCCGATTGACCTGCGCGTGTCCGTATTGCCGACTATTTACGGAGAAAAAGTCGTGATGCGTATTTTAGATCAGCGGGCGTTGAAGACTAACCTGACTGACCTCGGTTTCCATGAATACGGCCTGCAAAAATTCAAAGAGGCGATTTCCCTGCCGTATGGAATCGTCCTGGTCACCGGGCCGACCGGGTCCGGCAAGACGACGACACTTTATTCGGCGCTGAAGCAGCTCAACCATCCCGATGTCAACATTATGTCCGCCGAAGACCCGGTCGAGTTTAACTTTGACGGTATTAATCAGGTTTTGGTCCGCAGTGATATCGGCCTGACGTTCGCCGCCACATTACGTTCGTTCCTGCGCCAGGACCCGGACATTATCATGGTAGGTGAAATACGTGACACCGAAACAGCGGAGATCGCAATCCGCGCTGCGTTGACCGGGCATCTGGTGTTCTCCACACTCCACACGAACGACGCGCCTTCATCAATAAACCGCCTGATCGACATGAACATTCCAGCATTTTTGGTAGCTTCGTCAGCCCGCTTGATTATGGCCCAGCGCATGACCCGCAAAATGTGCCAGGAATGCAAAGAGGAAATTACACTGACTGATGACCAGCTCAAAATGTTAAATGTACCTGATGAATGGAAAACAAATCTGACCGGCTATCGCGCAAAGGGATGTTCATCGTGCGGGAATACCGGAAAATCCGGTCGGACCGGAATTTTTGAAGTTATGCCGATTACGCCCGCTATTGAAGACTTGATCTTAACTAAGGGGACCGACCAGATGATTCGTAAACAGGCTATTAAAGAGGGAATGATGACCCTGCAGATGGCCGCCATTGACAAAATGCGGCAGGGCCAATTGTCAATCGATGAAGTGTTTTCGGTGACCATCTAGTTCTTTCGAGATAGAATCACCTGGCCAACTGTCGTTATTGATTTACCCACATTCCAACCAGTAACTTTGATCCGACTTCAATCACTGCTCGCCGATTTTTGCCCTTTCCTATTGAGGCCTTTTGCTTCTGAGTCCCTGTCCTTTTGCAGCCTTGTCCTTGTGCGGCGGTGTTGCCCGCCGACACTCGGCATTTAGCCGTTCAGAGCGTTTATTTACGCCACCTCTGGATTCTGCCGCGAGGCGTTCCGCATTTACAGGTATCTTCTTGCCAGAGAGCAGGTTACCAGATTGAAGCGGTGAATCGGCCGCTTAAGTATTTGCCGTGCAACGCCGATAACAGAAAGGAGTCGTTGTGCAGTCCTGGGCGAGAGGCCAGCGCCTCGGCGCGGGTCTATCCTGAAGGTAGAACAGCCCAAAAGAATCTCGAAAATCCAATAACCTCTTGAAGGAGCAAAGAATAAATCCCATGGTCACACTTCGCGAACTTCTGGAAAAAATGCTCGAAATGGATGCTTCGGATTTGCATCTGACTGTTGGCGCGCCGCCGGTAGCTCGTGTCGATGGCAAGCTGGTCCGCATGCAATATGATATGCTTACCTCCGAGATGACCAAAAAGCTGGCGTATTCAATTATGAATGAGAAGCAACGCCAGCGTTTCGAAGAGACTTCCGAGTTGGATTTATCTTTCGGTATTGAGCAGATGAGCCGATTTCGCTGCAACGTCTATATGCAGCGTGGTAATGTGGCGGTTGCCCTGAGGACTATCCCTTACAAGGTAAAAACATTTGATGAACTTGGTTTGCCCAAGATTGTAGCGGACTTTGCGGTGCTGCCGCGCGGGCTGGTTCTGGTTACCGGTCCCACCGGCTCGGGTAAATCCACTACGCTGGCGGCGATCATTGACAAGATTAACCGCGAACGAGCCTGCCATATAATCACGATAGAGGACCCGATTGAGTACTTGCACCGCCATCAGCAGTCACTGATAAACCAGCGCGAAGTGTCTTCTGACACGCAGTCATTTGCCAGCGCGCTCAAGTATGCCCTGCGTGAGGACCCGGATGTTGTATTGATTGGTGAGATGCGCGATCTGGAGACTATTGAGGCGGCGCTCAGTATATCGGAAACAGGGCATTTAGCTTTCGGGACGCTGCATACAAACTCAGCCGCTGAAACAATCAACCGTATAGTTGATGTTTTTCCTGCAGGCCAGCAAGAGCAGATTCGCGTAACCCTCTCATTCACATTGCAGGCAATCATCTGCCAGTCGCTTCTGCCGCGAATTGGCGGCGGCCGGGTCCTGGTCCAGGAAATCCTGGTTGTGACGCCTGCGATTCGGGCGTTGATTCGCGACGACAAGGTCCAGCAAATATACAGCATGATACAGTCCGGACAAAAGTACGGAATGAAAACGCTCAATATGGCGCTGCATGAAGTGTACACGACCGGAAAAGTCAATTTGCAGACGGTCCTGGAGAACAGCCACAATTCCGACGAGCTCAATGAAATGATTTCCAAACAGAGTTCACCGACATTCGCCTGATGTTGGTTTCAAGCGAGGTCAAGATTAACCAGATAACTATAAGAATAACATAATCCCCAATTCGTAACCGAGTTCGAGAGCCATGCCAGTATTTGAATATAAGGGAAAATCTACCGCCGGAAACCCTGTTTCAGGAGCGGTGAAAGCCAAGGACCGCAGAGAGCTTGATCGTATCTTGCGGCGAAGCCGGATTATTGTCACGAGTGTCCGCAAGAAACCGGCGGAGATTCATATCAAATTTGGCACAGGTGTAAAAAAGGTTGATGTTTCGCGATTCACCCGCCAGTTCGCGACCATGATCGGCGCCGGTTTGCCGATGGTGCAGTGTCTGGATATTTTGGCCACTCAATCGGATAACCGAGATTTCGCCAAAATTGTCAACCAGGTCAAGGACAGCGTTTCTGGCGGATCAACGTTGTCTGAGGCGCTGGCCCGCCATCCAAAAGTGTTCGACACACTCTACTCAAATATGGTGCAGGCCGGTGAGATTGGCGGCGCCCTTGACGTGGTCCTGACTCGTCTGGCGGTTTATCGTGAGAAAGCGGATTCGCTAATTCGTAAGGTAAAAGGCGCGATGATTTACCCGTCGGTAATCGTCGTGGTCGCCATCGGCGTCACATTTGCCATGTTGACCTGGATTGTTCCAGTATTCGCCAAGATGTTCGGGGGTTTGAATGCCGAACTGCCCATGCCGACGCAGGTTGTGTTGAAAATTTCAAATTTCTTGCAGGCCAATATCGTATACATTTTCTTGGGCCTGATCGGGTCTGTTGTCGGTTTTACTTTTTGGCTTCGCACCACTAGAGGAAGACTGATTTTCGATACAATAATGTTGAATATTCCTATTCTTGGCCCGCTGACACGCCGCTCGTCTGTGGCGCGATTTACCCGCACGCTGGGGACCCTGCTTTCATCAGGTGTTTCGATTATCGAGGCCCTGGAAGTGACCGCCAAGACTGCGGGAAATGTTGTGATTGCAAATGCAATAAACAAATCTGTCATGTCAATTGCCGAAGGCGACACGATTACCGCCCCCTTGAAGGAAACCGGTGTGTTCCCGCCGATGGTGACACAAATGATCGCGGTGGGTGAAAAAACCGGTGGACTTGATGAGATGCTCACCAAAATCGCTGATTTCTATGACGAAGAAGTCGATGCGGCGGTGAGCGCCCTGACATCGGTCATTGAGCCGATCATTATCGTCTTTATGGGTATTATCATCGGCGGCATTCTGGTGGCGATGTATCTCCCGATGTTCGACATCATCGGCAAGATTTAGCGCTTGGAGAGTGATGCCTGAGCGCTATGTCTGAGCGCAATGTCTGAGCGCAATTACCGAGCGTAATGCTCGAAGAATCAGGCCCTCGCCGTCGGGTGCCTGGCAACAATCAACGGGGCGCTCCTGACGGGCGCCCCGTTTTCGTTAACGCACAAGGGCGCCAATCCATGACAACGAATACGATGCAAACCCTGAGCGCTCTCGGACAGCCGGCGGCCAGGGCGGGAGAAACCCGCCGACTGCCTGCGGGACAGCGCTGGCTATACGCCCACAAGCTGCTGACGTATCTACTCGTAATCGGGTCAATTTTTTTCTTTCTTGGAGCGCCTGATTTTTTGCGCGGGCCGGTAATTCTATATTCACTGCTGACTCTGTATCTGCCGCTTACGGCGTTTTGGCCTCGTCTCACTTTTCCTGATCCGCTTCACCGAGTGACACTCATGACCCAGCTCATTCTCGAGCTGATAATTGAGATTGGAATAATTTACTACAGCGGCGCCGCCTTTTCCCCGTTCACCGGACTTCTGTATCTGACCATTATCTCCGGCGCCCTGACCTTCTCCCTGGTTGGCGCTCTGTCTATCGCCACGATGGCTACCTTCGGCTATTTGTTCGTCAGTTGGTTCACCGGGCATCTGGATCCGTCGTTCAGTGGAGCTGCGGCTTTCTGGGAAGCGATCAAACGGGCGCCCGACGATGTATTCTTTTCAGGGTTCCTGCAGGCGCTCAGCTT
>JADFNA010000115.1 GCA_022563625.1 Candidatus Zixiibacteriota bacterium | reverse complement strand
CTCCATCAGCGGCTGATACAGCCCCGGCGAGACCGCCACCAGGGCCGCCGTGAATCCAGAAAGCAAGAGACCGCCGGTCATCCACATGAAAACCGCGTTCAAGAATGTCCTGTCTGCCACAATCGCCCCAGGATGTGCGGCATAGCTTCCACTCGGGTCAAGGCCTCTTCGGTAGAATGATCCAAACATCCAATATCTCCTCAGGATGTCACTATTCAAGTGTGTGTTTTCAAAAGACCTGTTCAATATCGGCCAGGGCTCAGCTTCTCCAATAGTATTGTAGCTATATCAGAGGGGAAAACGCCCCCTAAATTTCTCCTAAATCTCCCCAATTCTCCCCAAATACTTGATTTTGAGTCAGAAAACCCGGATTCACGGCATCCATTTTGTGGGTTATACGGTATATTAAGGCGTATGAGGAGAATGCACAAACATAGGGCGCTATACCGGTCCGGCGACCAGGGCGGCAGGCGCCCGTCTGCGCGGGCGAAGGCTGTGCGGATCTCATGGAGGCAGATACGGCGTTTCGAGTTTTTCCTGGCTGTGCTGTTGACGATAATTTTGCTGTTTGCTTTTTTCAGGGCGCTTAACGCCCAGCAAATTAACCCCGCGGACAATCCCTCGGCAGTGTCTGTCGCCCGGTTACATTATACCGGCGGCGGGGACTGGTACTGGGGTTCTTCGGCGGCCCCGAATCTGCTAAAATTTGTGCGAGACAACACCAACTGGGCGGTGGACACAATTGAGGGCAAAGTGTCGGTTTCTGACCCGGAGTTGTTCGATTATCCGTTCCTGTTCGCCACCGGGCACGGGGTGATGCGTTTTTCTGAAAATGACCGCGAACGGCTGCGCAAGTATCTGTCGGCCGGTGGATTCTTGTTTATCAATGACTCGTATGGAATGGCCCCTTCAGTAGTCGAAGAACTGGCGGGGCTGTTTCCTGACCGGGAGCCGGTTGAATTGCCGTTCAGTCATGATATTTATCACTCGTATTACGACTTTCCCAACGGGCCCCCGAAAATCCATGAGCATGACAACAAACCGCCCCGGGGATATGCTGTCCTGATTGATGAGCGGGTGGTGGTTTATTTTTTGGTGGAATCGGATGTTGCAGACGGTTGGGAGGATGCACAGGTGCATAATGACCCGCCGGAGAAACGCCTGGCGGCGCTGAAAATGGGTGTTAATCTTTTGAACTATGCCCTGACTCACTAGTGTTCGAAGTCCGGCGGCCAGGGCGAATTCTGAAACTTTTCGCATACGGGTTTTCGAATACGGGGCCGGATTTACTGCGGATGAATGAACCTACCCCAAACAGGAGCGTTTAATCAGACAGAGATATCGGGCGGCTGAGTCGAACTGTTGATCAAAACTGTCGATCTATAGCAAGAGAGGGTCAACTCGACCCTTCGCCACAATTTACCACAACTGGAGCGTTTGTCCGCAGAACGGCCCGCTAAAGGGCCAGAGGAGTATCGGGAGAGGACCGGATGATGAAACACCCATGGAATAATATCAACGAATTAATCGCTAAGTTGAGCGGTCTGATGTGGACCCAGCGCGCAATCCGTGTCACGGCCGGAGTGGCGCTTCTGGTGGCCACGCTGGCAGGCGCCTGGACAGTACTGACCTTTGTGGCCGCAATCGCCATTCTCCCGGTTTGGTTTAAGGTCGCCGCTCTGGGTTTGACTGTATTCGGGGCGCTTTATTATGGCTGGCGCTGGACCCTTTCGCCTTTGAGTTCTGGCTCTATTGATTCTGTCGCCGCTCGTTTGGAGAAAAACTATGGCAGCCTCAAAGGCCGTTTGATTGCGGCGGTGCAGTTTCAGCGTGACCCGGGTTCGCTCCCGGCCGGGACCAGCCCTGAGTTGGTGGATTTGACTGCCAAACAAACACTGGAGATGGCCGCCGAACTGGCTCTGGAAAACTCTCTCGATTACCAATCAGTCAAGAAATCTCTAAAGCCTCTGGCGGCCGCGGCCGCTGTAGTGGCCGCTGTGATTTTGCTGGCGCCGGGGTATTACTCGCATGCGCTGACCGTTTATTCCAGTCCGCTTGAGGAAATCGCCCCGCCTCTGGGGTATCAACTCAGCGCCAATCCGGCGGGCGGCAAAGCGATACGCTATCGCGACCTGGAACTGAGCGGTCATCTGGCCGGGATCGGCTTTCCTCGCCAGGCAACTATTAATTTCCGCTATCAGGGCGGGGCCTGGCAGACACGCGAGTTCAGCTTACGCGATTTGCTTTCAACACAGACCGAATCCGGCGAATCTCTGACATTCAGCGCGAACTTGCGCGAGGTGAAGCGGTCTCTGGAATTCTATGCCGAAGCAGGCCGGAGGCGCACTGAAGTGACAAAGATCGAAGTTGTCGATCTGCCGCGTGTCAGCGATATCAGCGTGTCTATTGTTTCGCCTGAATACACCAACCTGCCGCCGCTGGAAATCGACGAGAACAACGGTTCGTTTGCCGCGGTTGTCGGTTCACATGCCAGGCTGGGAATTGTGAGTAATGTAGATTTGTCCGAGGCGCAGTTAATTTTTGATGATGGTGAAATTGTTGAGCTGACGCCGGCGGGGGCCAGACTCTCGGTGGATATGACTGTCACTACCAATCGCGGCTACCGCCTGCGACTGGTTGATGCGCTCGGTGAAGAAAACCCCGATCCGATTGAATATTATGTGACGGCGATTGAAGACCGGGCGCCGCAGGTAACGGTGGTTGAGCCGGGAGTTGACATTGACCTTGATGAATCGATGTATTTGCCGCTCAAGGTCTCTATCTCTGATGATTTCGGGTTCAGTACCCTGGTGATGAAATACCATGTCGTTTCCGACGGTAAGGAATCTGAAGAGGTCGTGACTGTCATACATTTCTCAGACAATATCAAGACCGACGGTAATGTTGAATTTCGCTGGGACGTTTCAGCGACGGACATCGAACCGGGCGGCTATATCGCGTACTACTTTGAAGTCTGGGACAATGACGGGTATTCAGGGCCGAAAGAGGGGCGCTCACGGATTTACCATGCGCGTCTGCCCTCAATTGAAGAGCTGATTGCCGAGCTAGACAATGAATCTGAAAACCGTATTGAAGCGACAGAACGGATTCTGGAAAAAGAGCGCGAACTGTTTGACAAGCTGAAGGATTCACAACGCAAGTTGCAGGAACTCAAAAAAGACGAGAAGCTCGATTGGCAAAAACAGAAAAATCTCGAAGAACTCATTCAGCAAAACCAGGAGCTGATGAACGAGATGGAAAAGCTGGCCGAGAATATGGACCGCTCGCTGGACCAGCGCGAAGGGTCCAAATTGCTCAATCAGGAAATGATGGAAAAACTGCGCAGAATTCAAGAGCTTTACGACGAAGTTGCCACAGACGAGATGCGGGATGCGCAAAAGAGGCTGCAAGAGGCGCTTGCGAATATGGACCCCGACCAGCTTCAGGAGGCGATGGAGGATTATGAACTATCGCAGGAAGAGATGCTTAACCGTCTGGAGCGGACGCTGGCTCTGCTCAAGCAGATGCAGATAGAGCAAAAGATTAACGAAATGACCGAGGCCGCCAAAGAGCTTCTCGATCGGCAGATAGTCAACAACGAAAAAACTGAAGAAGCTGACGATTCGGCGCTTCCCGATCTGGCCAAAGAAGAAGACAAAATCGAAAAGTCAATGCAGGAACTCAAGAAGCAGGCCTCCGAATTGGAAGAATTGCTCAGGGATGCGCAGATGGATGATATTCCCGAAGCGCGTGAATTCGCCGACGCGGTTAAGCGCAGTGAAGCCGATCAGGATATGCGCGATATGTCCAGGAGTCTCAAGAGCCAGGACAAGGGCGGCTCATCAGAAAGCGGTGAGGGGGCCGAAGAAAAACTGCAGGAAATGCTCGACTCAATGCGCGAACAGCAACAGGCGATGAGCGGAAACCAGGCCCAAAAAATGAACGCGGCGATTCGCCGGGCGATTGAAGATGCAACCTATCTGTCTGGAACACAGGAAGAGGCGCTGGAAAAAACCAGGGAAATTACTCTGCACTCCAGCGCTTTGCGTGAACTCGCCGATCAGCAAGTGACGCTCAAAGAATCTGTCGGCGGTTTCGGCCAGCGGATTGTGACACTCAGCGCAAGTAATCCTTTCCTGTCTTCAGACCTGCGCACCTTAATTTCCGATGCGCTGAATGAAATTGATGAATCAGTGGAACATCTCGGCCAAACACGCGGCCCCGCCGAGGCAACGGCCGAACGTAACGCGATGACCAAACTGAATGAAGTGGCTATCCGTTTACTGGAGAGCATGGATGACCAGAGCCAGTGCAACAAGGGCGGGAGTTGTGACAGGGCCGGCCAGAAAATGGAATCGTTAAGTGAGAAACAAAAGCGCCTGAACCGTGAGACAGAACGCCAGTTGGGGATGCCCAAAACACCCGGACAGAATCCGAACGCTGGTGAATTGGAGCGCCTGCGCGAACTGGCCGGCGAACAACGCGCCATTCAGCGCTCATTGGAAGAGCTTGAACAGGAATTCGGGTCACGTGATCAGATTCTGGGCGACCTCGACGCGCTCGGCAAAGAAATGGAAAAGGTGATTGAGGAACTCTCCGAAGGACAGGCCGGCGGGCCGACAACCGAGCGGCAATTGCGCATCCATTCACGAATGCTCGAATCGATTAAAGCCCTCAACCGGCGCGACTTTACCCCGGAGCGCCGCGCGCGTGTCGGCGACGAATTTTTCCGCGCCTCGCCCGGACCGCTGTTTGACGGCGCCGATCAGCGGCCGTTTGAAGACCGTCTTCAGGATTTCCTTAAAGAAGGATTCCCGCCTGAATATGAACAGCAGGTGCGGAACTATTTCAAGGCGCTCAACAAACTCAACGGACCGGGCAAGTGACAGATTTCCGGCGCGCCTCGTACGCAGGGTCTTGAATATTACATCCAACGCAGCTATTATTGTAGCCCCGGATTGTTCAATATCATTGATGATAGAATTTTTCAGTGAGAGCAGCGCCTGGCTATGCCTGAAATGACACAAGAAAAACAAAATAGAGAGAAGTCATTGAAACTGTCACTTGCAACAGCGAATCGTGTAATCACCTTGCCGGTTATATTCCTGGCAGTTTTGGCCTCATCCCCATTGCTGTCGAAAGAGCGCCCGCCTGCGAAACCCCAGGAAAAAGTGGCGCCGCTGCGGGAGATCAAGCTGGACAGCCTGCTTGACCCGAAAAACTACGATGTTCCAAGCCGCAAGATGATGATGCCGCACAATCAGGTGGCCCGGCTGCAAACGGCGCGCAGCCAGATGAAAGCGGGAGATTTTGTCGCGGCGGCTGATGTGCTGGAGCTGATTTATCGGGAATTTCCCTATGATCCGCGGGTGGTTAATCTTCTCCGTGACTGCTACGTTGAACTCAAACGATACTTCAGCGCGATTGAGATTCTCAAGCTGCAAATCGCAGCTCAGCCGTTGAATATTACTCCGTTCTATGATCTGGCGGACGTGTATTTCAAAGCCGGAAAAACTGACAGCGCGTTGCTTCAGGTGGAGTACCTGATGAGTTACGGCTCCGACCTGCAGGGCATCAAGCGCTATTCATTTGGACTAAAACAAACTCTGCGGCTGTTAACTGAAAACTGGCATGATACACTGACTGTCTCCTATACCAGGACATTCCGCGAAGCTGCCGCAGACAGCGCATTGTTTGCTGATATAATGGCTGAGGCGCTGGAGCGCCAGCGTGACTTTCGCGGGGCGCTGCGTGAGTCTTTCACATTGCTCAAGACAGACACGACGTCCGCCGGCCGCCGCCGCAGAAGCGGCGATTTTCGCCTGGGACAGTTGCTGGCCTACCCCGAGGCGCAGGAGGAAGTTAAAGACGAACTCAAAGAAATGCTCAAGCGCGAACCCTCCGACACGCTCGCGCTGAAGTATCTCGGCCAATTGTATATGAAAAGGCAGAACTTTGAACCGGCGTTTGAGATGTATGTTCGTTTTGATTCTCTGACGAAAACCGATGGAAGACAGCTTTTGAACTACCTGCGTGAATGCTATGACCGCAAGCTCTATCCACAGGCGGTCCGCATGGGAGAGCATATTCTCAACGTC
>JADFNA010000114.1 GCA_022563625.1 Candidatus Zixiibacteriota bacterium | reverse complement strand
TACTGTATGCCACCTTTACTTTGTCAAACTTCAACGTAATAATCTCCGAGATTCTGTGGCACTGTCCTAACAGATCTTTCAAGTATCCTTCTTCATTCTCCCCACTAATCTCGGTTAAGAAATCTTCACGAGTCCGTTTCGCGATAGACCTAAAGTAAATGAGTGATAATATCGGCCCTCTAGTTCGAGGATATATTGTCCAATATACGTGAATGAGGCACACTATTAGGAAGAGAAGATACAAGGCTGTCAGTAATAGCTCTAACAAACTCCAGTGCGACGGGTTCGGAGCAAAACTACTGACAACACCCAACATTGCTGTGGAAACTCCAAGGGCGATCGTTGCTTTGGTATCTAGAGGACTTCCCAGACCGATAATCCGAGAAAGTTTCTTTTCTGCGATATCAATTTTTTTTGACATGTCCATTTGCTTTGCCTCCTAACGATTTCTCTCACACCATGGAGTGAGACACATTTTATTGGGAATAAATGCCCTAAAACTTCGCCCACCTCGGCACTCTGGGAAACGGAATCACATCACGAATATTACTCAAGCCCGTGACATACATCAGCGTCCGCTCAAAGCCTAATCCGAACCCGCTGTGCGGGACTGAACCGTAGCGGCGCAGGTCAATAAACCATTGAAGCGCCTCGTCGTTGGGGTCCATGCCTTTTTTCTTCATACGCGCCAGCAGCACATCCAGCCGCTCCTCGCGCTGTGAGCCGCCGATAATCTCGCCAATACCCGGCGCCAGCACATCCATCGCCCCGACTGTCTTGCCGTCATCAGAAACACGCATATAAAAACTCTTGATCTCCTCAGGATAGTCATAGACAATCACCGGCTTCTTGAAAACCTCCTCCGTCAGATAGCGCTCATGCTCCGACTGCAAATCCTGCCCGTAACCGACCGGAAACTCAAATGCGCTGGCGTTCTTTTCCAACACCTTGACCGCTTCAGTATAAGGCAGGCGCTCGAAAGTGGAGTTGATCACTCCTTCGAGTTTGTCAATCAGGCCCTTCTCAATCCACTGATTAAAAAACACCATTTCATCGGCGCATTCGGAAAGGGTGAACTTGAACAGCTCTTTGAGAAAATCCTCGGCCAAATCCATGTTATCCGTCAACTCCGCCCAGGCCATTTCCGGTTCAATCATCCAGAACTCTGAGGCATGGCGGCTGGTGTTGGAGTTCTCCGCCCGGAATGTCGGACCAAAAGTATAAATATCACCCAGCGCCGTGGCCAGCGCTTCGCCCTCCAACTGGCCCGAAACGGTCAAGAACGCCTCGGCGGCGAAAAAATCCTTGTCCCAGTCAATCGCCCCGCTCTCGTCTTTGGGTGGATTGTCCATCGGCAAAGTCGTGACCCGAAACATTTCACCGGCTCCCTCGGCGTCCGAAGACGTTATAATCGGCGTGTGTATATAATAGAACCCTTTGTTCTGGAAATATTGATGTATCCCGTAGGCCAGTTTGGAGCGCAACCGGTTGAGCGCCCCAAAAGTGTTCGAGCGCGGCCTCAGATGGGCTATTTCGCGCAAAAACTCAAAACTGTGCCGTTTTTTCTGCAGGGGGAAAGTATCAGGCGATTTTCCGATTATTTTCAGGTTCTTTACCTGAATCTCGTATTTCTGGCCTTTCCCTTGGCTTTCAACGAGTTGACCCTCCATTCGCACTGAACAACCGGTAGTCAACTTGTGTAGAACATCACTTTCGTTCGGATTGGCGATCACTCCCTGCAGGCTGCCCCGGCAAGAACCGTCATTGATTTCCACAAAACCAACCTCTTTGCCCACCCGCACAGTCCGCACCCAGCCCAAAAGCGCCACCGTTTGTCCGGATTCCACACTTTCATCCACCAGGATTGAGGATATTTTCACACGATTCTTATAGTCCATAGTTTACCTGCTCACATTAATTATCTGTTCCAGTCGGCTTTTCGCTGCCACGCCTGCAACATATTGCGCCGGACGTGTTTCGGCAAACCTGCCTCAACCTCAAGGTATTCTTGCCGCGGCAAGGGACCAGTGGCCTGAGACTGAAGCTAAGCGGATATAATCGGTGATTCGTACACAAGCGCTGGTAATTCGCAAATTATGCGCGAAACACCGGGCCGATTCGTGCGTTTAATGAATTGCCCCGGCGCGAAAATTAGGGAACAAGCGCTTGTGGGTATTATTGCCACACAGCCCGGGGTGTCTGGACCCAAACGGCATCTGGAACGCACGGACAGAAGCCTGTTGTGTGAGGGGACCGTAACAGAATTCGCGCTCGCGCGAGTGCGTTTTGTCTTTTTTTGAACGGAGAAGCTGTTTCCAGCCTCTCTTTTCATGGGGTAGATTTCAAGCGTTCATCCCGGTTTATCTACCATCAGGGCCGCCCGGAACTCTTCCTGGCGGCCCTTTTTTCGGCCTAACTTCACTCGCCCGATTACTCGCCAAACAGTGACTTGCTGACATCAGCAAATGTCTCAAATGGCCGGTGCGGAATGTTTTCGCTCTCGCAGTAGCGCCTGAGATCGCTTTTGGCAAACAGAATGTCCGTTTCTGCAATCGCGCAGATATCCGAGTATCCGTCGCCGACAAACACGATCTGTCCGGTAATGTTATCGCGTCGTTTAATTTCACGAATTCTTTGGGCCTTGCACGAACCACATACACCGCAGCCATTGTCATACGGAAATTCAACCGTCATTGATCGTCCCGCAAAAACCGCCCGGTTCGCGTAGCGCTCCAGATGGCCCAGGCCATGTTTTTGCAGTAAATGGTCTATGTAAAAATCCAGTCCGTCGGAAAGGGCAATCGGCGGGGCGCAGCGCTCAGACGCGAGCCTGACGAAATCCTTAAATGAGGGATCGAGTTCAAAGCGGCCAACAAACGCCAGCATGTCTTCTCTGCTGGCGTTGATGCGTGATGCTTCGATCTTCAGGCATTCACGGGCGCCGATCTTTCTGCTGTTCCACAGTTCGGCCAGGTCATCATTGCCGACTGTCGAAAAATGTGACAGCATATGATACCCGACATCTTTGAGCGCAATTGTCCCATCAAAATCACAAAACACCCGCAGCGTGTTTTCCTCACTGGTTACGGGAATTGTCATTTATATTGAAGTGACTTAACAACATTGGCGATTATCAGGACAGTCATGCGCAGCGTGTTTTTCTCAGTGGATGCGGGATTTGTCATCATACTCTACAGAAAATACCATTTGGCTAAACCTCCGATGATGAGGATCGCGACCACTCCCAGCGCCACCAGCGCATTCGGCCAGCGTCCCTCCAAGCGAAACAGATGGCCCAGAGCCAGCAGGCGAAGCGGAGTGGAAAGCAAAATCAGTACGACAACTATACGCGACAGTGTATTAGCAACGATGTGATTGTCCATGAACCGGTTCATCGCAAACGCCGCCAAAAGCAGCGCCAGCGCTATCACCAAGATAGCGTTGGTTAATAGAATGAAACGGCGTTCGTTTTTTACTGAGAGCAGAATCATTTCGTCAGCCTGCCATTCCCAGTTTGACCATGCGATAACACATGAAAAAAAGCAGTCCGGCAAATACCAGGCGTACGATTCGTGACTTGGTTTTTACCCCGAGTATGCCGCCCAGTTTGCCCCCGGCAATCATTCCCATTACCACAGCCGGTACAATATCCAGCGTGTTGTCCAGTTCACCGCGCAGAAAATAAATAACTGCGCCGCCGGTGGCGGTCAGGCCGACAACGAAAGCTGATGTTCCTGTCGCGCGCTGAATTGGAAACTTCAGTCCCAAAAACATGAGCGGCACGAAAATAATTCCACCACCCACACCAAGCAGGCCGCTCAGCAGGCCGGCGATATAGGCCACGAACAAAAACAGCGCCAGCTTGTGGCGAGCGTATGTTTCAACGGGCGGTAGGTCATGATCTTTCTTGAACGCCAGCGAGATACCTGAATACAGAATGAATGCGGCAAAAATGAATGCTAGGTGCGCGTTACTTACATACGTCGATAAAATACCGCCGCTCAAACCACCGGCAGTCGCGGTCAGGGCCAGTTTCAATCCCAGATCAAGGTCGCATAAATGTTTCTTGATGAACACGGTAGAGGAAGCCATCGAGGTGGCGATTGAAGCTGTCAATGAAATACCTGCGGCCTGCTTCATCGAAATATCGCCAAACAGCGCCAGTGCGGGGACTATCAACACTCCGCCGCCCAATCCCAGAAACCCGGCCAAAAGCCCGGCGCAAACGGCGCCGCCAAAAATCCAGAGCGTGTCCATTATTTATCCATAATCTTCGGCAGCCTGTTAGCGTCCGGCAGCCAGCGAGTCAAGAAGCAGCCGCTCGCAGTATTCTATGTCCGGGTCATCGTGTAAACCAACAGCTACAAACGACGCCCGATCTCCGTCGCGGCGCTGATATGCCAATCGCGCCAGGCGGCGAATGATTCGTTCACCCTCAAGGGAAAACATATTTTTTTCAACCACCTCGGCCTGGCGGAGAATTTCGCTCGTTACTCTCATGGATTCACGATCCAGACCCCCCATGCTCGATACCAAATGCAAGTTCCTGGCGCGTGTCATGACCGCGCTTTCATAAGTGAATCCTGACAATCCGGCAAAGTTTTCAAATTCAACAATTACATCGCGGTACCCGCCGCTTTCAAATGAACTGATGATCCACCCCTGATAACGCGCCGCAAACGGAATAAACAGCAACTGTGCGCCCAGTTGTCGTACAAAACGATTACCGTCGGAAAACTCATAGTAGTAGTCCGGCGCAATTCCACTGCCCGAGTCAACTTTCTCGGCACCCGGTTGATTCAAATAACGCTCTCCGGCAAAATAATAGCGGGCCGTACTCAACCGTGACGCTGACCCATCCGCAAATCGGTTGTATTCCTGCACCAATCCTTTGCCGAATGTTGTGTCGCCGACAAGCCTGGCGCGTGAGGCGAATTTTAGCGAACCGGCCATGATTTCTGATGCCGAAGCCGACGAACGATCAACGAGAATTAGAAGCGGAGCGCCAGCGCTTTCATCGTCACCACTGGAAAACGCTTCATGTCTGCTCCAGCGTGAACGGCCTTTCTTGCCAAGTATGAGAATGTCCTCCTCCAGAAAAAAATCAGTCAACTCAAGCGCCTCGCTCAACAGTCCCCCGGGATTGCCGCGCAGGTCAATTAACACTCCTCGGTAATCAGGCTGAACTTCCCTTAGTGAATCAAAGACGCGCTTAAACTGGTCCATCGCCCCTGAACCGAAATCCTCAAGTTTGATATACAGCGTGTTGTTTTTGGTAATTCCGGCAAAGTTGACATGCCGCAGCGGGACTGTCCCGCGCTTTATATCAAAAGTGAGGGTGTCAAACGGCAGCGCCGAGGCTGAACTTATCGAATCGATTATTGCCAGATGCGCCGAACCAACCGGACGCAAGAGTGTAACAGCGACATGCTCACCGGATTTGCCGCGCAGCGTCAAACTGGCTTGCCGTGTCGTGCGGCCGACCAACGACAGGCTGTCGGCTTTGATTATCACATCCCCCGGGAGCAGGCCCGCCGGCTGTGAGGGACCGTTCTCGTTGACCGAGGTGACCAGCAGCCCGTTTGGACGGGAGATTATCGTCACACCAATCCCGGCGTATGATCCGCTAAACTCTTCGGCCACCTGTTCGAAACGCTCCCTCGGGGCATAGCCGCTGTAGCGGTCAAGCAAACCATAGATTTCACGCGACGTCCGCTCATACAAACCGGCGCCGTCCAGTTCATCGGCATATTCTGAAAGTGTTGTCATGAGTGTACGCTCGAAACGGGTGAGTTTCTTTAGCTGCGGCGATGAAACCACAAACAACAGGAGGCTGAAAAACACAGCGAAGAAAATGGAAAGCAAAAGAAATGTCAGGCCGCCTTGATCATACTTGCCGCCGGTATTGTTTTTTGAGGGACCGCTTTGATCTATCACTGTCTGAGACTCCGTGCCTTGCGTGACAGAAGAGCGTCCAATTCATGCTTCACTCTTTCAAAGATCACCTCTGGCGCCGGACGAGCGTCTATCAGACAAGTTCGGCGCGGATTTTTTCCGGCTATTTTGCGGAAACCGGCCCGGACACGTTTGAAAAACAATTCCGGTTCAC
>JADFNA010000113.1 GCA_022563625.1 Candidatus Zixiibacteriota bacterium | reverse complement strand
AAAAGTCCCGGAAAGTCCAAACGCATCAACCTCACCGCCTCTAACAAGAGACTTCAGGACACCCGCCTGGCCGCTGTAATAATCTTGAAACACACGCCGCAACACACTCTCGGCGCTCTCTGTTACTACTGAGGTCTGGGCGAGCGGCTGGCAGGGCAAAAGAGCCAGAGCCGCAATGATTGCCAGCAAAATCCTAATGATCGACGGAACGCCGGACTTGATTACCTTGCTCATGTCATCTTGCTCATGCTATCTTGTTCGTGTAATAGAGATGCAGGATTGTCAGTATTCCTGCCAGGCATTGTCAGCCGCCAGCGCCAGGGCGATCAGCGTCCAGTTGAAAACCAACGACGTGCCGCCATAACTTAAAAACGGCAGCGGTAATCCTGTGACAGGCGTAATTCCGATTGTCATGCCGATATTTACAAAGACCTGAAAGAGAATGATTGTGGCTGCGCCAAAGACAATGTACGATGAAAACTTCGAGCGGCAGCGAAGCGCAATTCGCACCATACGAAACAACAGGAACGCAAAGAGTCCCAGTACTATCAAGCTTCCCAGAAACCCGAATTCCTCCCCCAGTACGGAGAATACAAAATCAGTGTGGCGCTCGGGCAAGAACTCGAGACGGCTCTGAGTGGAGTTGAGAAATCCTTTGCCGGTCAACCCTCCCGATCCGATTGAGATTCGCGATTGGATTATCTGGTATCCGGCCCCTCGCGGGTCCTGGCCTGGATCAAGAAATGTGAGAATTCGTAACCTTTGATAGTTGTGCAGGCTGTTCCAGACAAACGGCGTAACAATCCCGCAGGCCAGATTGATTGCAACGGTAATTGAGCCAAAAATAAGCCCCGGCCGCAGAAAGAAGATCAAACCCAACAGCGCCGCGAAGTACAACGCCCAGGCCAGCGTATCGGCGCTGGCGATCAGGGAAACCAGCGGTGACAACAACAACGCCAGATACCCCGGCGACAGACCACTCCACATCCAGGCCCCGATCATCAGCGCAAAAAACACCAGCGAAGTCCCCAGGTCGGGTTGCTTCAAGATCAACGCAACCGGGACCAGCGTGATGATCAGCGATGCGGCCAGGTTCCTGCCGCTCAGGGGGCTGCCCCGCGTGTAGGAAAAAAATCTCGCCAGCGCAAGCATGAGCGCGAGTTTTGCGATGTCCGATGGAGAGACGCTGAATTGCCCGAAGTCAAACCAACGGGTGGCGCCCAGGCGAGTCGAACCGAATACAAGAACGGAAATCAGTAATAAAATCGAAATTCCGTAGAACACATACGAACCTGCGTCAAATAATTTCAACGGGATATGAAAGACGATGGCTGCGGTGAACAGTGAGATCGCAAACCACATTATCTGTTTTAGATAATAACCCTGGCGCAGTTCTGATCCGGAATAGTGATGCGCCGAATAGATAAGACCGATGCCAATCGCTGTCAGGGCAGCGACCGCAAGAAGCAGTTTCCAATCCAGCGCTCGATATTGAATCGCCATCAGCCGCGCTCCTTCTCCACGCCGCTCTCGGCCAGGTCTGTTCGCCGTTTCAGATAGAAATTCAAAAGCGCTCCAACCATGGGAGCGGCGACAGCAGAACCGTTTCCGCCGTTTTCGACAATCACGACGATTACGATTTGCGGGTCCTCAAACGGCGCAAAGCCGACAAACCAGGAGTGGTTTTCGCCGTGGGGATTTTGCGCTGTGCCGGTCTTGCCGCCCACTTTGTACTTAGTGACCGCTATCCCCTTAGCGGTGCCATCTTCCGAATGGACGGCGGCGAGCAATCCCTGATCAAGAATCTTAAGTGTCTTTGGAGAAAACGGCAGCATAAACGAAATCTGCGGCGGCGGGCTGACACGTGAACCGTCCGGAAAAATTATTGTCTTGAGTAAATGCGGTGTAAACACCGTTCCGTTGTTCGCCAGCCCGGCGAAAAACTGTGCGGCCTGCAGCGGCGTCACCAACAGCTCACCCTGTCCGATTGAAAGATTAAGCGTCAGGGCCTTTGTCCATCCGTCGGGATACATTCGATTAAGCGTGTCAGAATTGGGCGTCAAACCGCTGTTTTCATGCGGCAAGTCCACTCCTGTCGGCGCGCCAAAACCGCAAGCTCTGGCGTATTGGGCCAGCTTGTCGATTCCGAGCTTGAGTCCGGCCTGATAGAAATATGTGTCGCATGATTCCGCGATTGCCCGCACCACATTTTCTGTGCCGTGCCCGGCCGATTTCCAGCAACGGAACCAACGCCTGCCAAATTGCCAGCCCCCGCGGCAAGGCTCGAAGACTGTCTCGCCGGTCACGATACCTTCTTCCAAAAGCGCCCCGGCCGTCACCAGTTTGAACTGCGAGGCTGGTGGATAACGCCCGTCAAGCGGCCGGTTCAGCAGAGGTTTTCGCGGGTCATTAAGAATTTTATCCCAAACATCGGTTGGAATCACTCCCGAAAAAATATTCGCGTCGTAATCCGGCTTGGAAACAATCGCCAGAATCTCGCCGTTCTTGGGATTGATGGCCACGATTGCTCCACAGCAAAATGTGTCAAACGAATTTGCCGCCTCGCGCTGCAATTCGGCGTCGATGGTCAGGATCAGATCGGCGCCGGACATGCCCGGATTGGCCGGGCGGTCCGCCAGATCACCGAGGACAACACCTTTGGCGGAAATTTCCAGATAGCGGGTGCCCTCGCGGCCGCGCAGATATTCGTCGAATTTTTTTTCAATGCCCTGCTTGCCGATCAAACTTCCTTCACGCACAGGGATCTCACCGCTGAACTTATTTTGTCCGATCACTTCGCCGACATAGCCGGTAAAACATTGCGCGGAGATACCCGAGGCATAGCGTCTGACACGGTCCGGGTCGTAGGTGATGCCCGGATACTTCTGATACTGCTCTTCGAGAATTGCTATTTTTTCAAATTCAACATCACGCTTAATCACCGCCGGTAAATAGCTTGGCTCACGGTTCTTTTTCAGCCGCGCCATGATCAGCATGGAATCAAAGCCTATCAGAGCGCTGAGTTGGCGGATAGTAGTGTACTTGTCCAATTCGGAGCGCACGATGGAAATCGCATAGCTGGGGCGATTACCCACCAGCTCGGTCCCAAAACGATCTGAGATCACGCCCCGTTTGGGGACAATCGGCTTTACTCGTATGCGGTTGTTTTCGGATTGATTGAGAAGTTCGCTGTGACGCTGGATTTGCAGGCGGAACAGCCCGGCACAAATCAGAATGAACACCAGGGCGATCACTCCTTGCGCGACCCTGCCGCGCAATTCCATATGTATTTGCTGCGGGCTCATGTATTACAGTCTCATATATTATTTATGACCGAACCGGCTCCGCATATATCAAGCCCCGTCCGTCAGAACATCATACGCGCCCCGGACTAAAAAAGAGCCTTAAAAAAAGGGCCTCAAAAAAAGCTTCAGAACAATCGCTTGAATTTGGCGTAACTGATAGTTTCGTCTTTGAACAGGAGAAAAATGAGCCCCGCTGCCGAGGTCAGGATAATCGAGGGAATCATGTATCGGACATAGGTATAAAGCAAATCCTGCGTGGTGATCATGGTCACCCGTGCGATTTCGAACACCAGGCAGCCGACCGAGATCAGCGCCAGACGGGCATACAGAGAATCCAGATTCAGTTTGCCGCGATAGTAAGAAATCCCCAGCGTCACTCCAGCGGCGACGATCATGGTCCCGGCGGCCGCAACTGCATCATTGCTGGTAGCGACAAAGGCGGCGCTGGCGGCAAAAGCTGTGGCGACGCCCTGCTCTTTGTAGACAGCTACCAGGGTGAAGATCAGTGGGGTCAGGGCCAGACGGACATCCCAAATGGAGAGGACGTCGGTCAGAATTACCTGATAAAATCCTAATAGCGCCAGATAGAAAAGAAACGGGAGCGCTCTCGCTGAGTGTATCCTCATCGTTTCAACTCACCGGCGGGGGCCGCCGGGATCAAGGCGTAGAGTTCATCAATTGCGTTGAAATTCACCGTCGCTCTGAGCAGGACGTCGGCGAACATTTCAGTTTCATCGCGCAAGACCGCCTCCACAACCGCGACCGGCAATCCTTCCGGGAACACGCCCCCGAGTCCGGATGATATCACCAGATCGCCCTGTTTTATTTGTCCATCAATCGGCAGGTTATCCAAAATCAACCCGCGCGAGGGTTCATAGCGCACAATTCCCTGTTCGCGGCTCACTGCCACCCGTCCGGCCACCCGGCAGCCAGGATCAGTCAGCAACTGCACACGCGCGAACCTGGCGCTGTTTTCTTCTATTCTGCCGATCAGACCCAGGCGGTTGATAACCGGCAGGCCGACTGCCAGACCTTGCGCACGGCCCCGGTTAACCAGAATGGCTACCGGCGGGCCGTTGTACTCAACAGTTATCGCTTCCAGCGGGATCAGACGATAACCGGCAGGCGGTTCGAAACCGAGCTGCGCCCGCAGCCGTTCGTTTTCTTCTTTTTGCTGTTCAAGGGTGTTGATCTTGACCAGCGCCTGCATCAGCGCCTCTTCGAGCCGCTGTCTCTTTTCTCGGCCATGGCTCAGGTCGCTCAGCGCCAGTTTGAGGTGTAAAAAAGGTTTTTTGAAGACAAATGTAGCGCCCTCGTTCAGGGCCTGATAGGACTCTGGAAATGCCAGAAACAGAACAGCCACCAGACTCACAAGCAACAACTTGGCGGCAATCGAGCGCCTCTCTAATAGTGACCAGGCGAGTTTCATGCGAGTTTCATGCGTAATCGTCTGCGCCCGTAAAAGCCAGGCTAGGCGACTGAATCAATAACGCTGAACAATTCATCCGGTGATGAAACCTTACTCAGCTTGTCTCGGTTTTCCTCAATTTTCATCATGTATGACAGCCTGGCCATAACATTCAGATGCGCGCCGATTGCATCTTCAGGGGCGGCAATCAGAAAAAACAGCGTGACCGGTTTGCCGTCGATGGCGTCAAAATCAATGCCCGCAGAGCTGCGGCCAAAAGCAATCACGATACCTTTGGTCGCCCGGGTTTTCGCATGGGGAAACGCGACACCGTAGCCGACTCCGGTGGTCACCAGAGCTTCCCGGTCTGTCACATCTTTGTAAAGCTGATCGCTGTCTTTCACCAGCTGTGAACGCGAGGCCAGCTCCACCAATTCCTTGAGCGCCTCTTCTTTGCTGGTGGCGTTCAGGTCAAATTCAATAAGTTGATCATCACAAAAGCGTGAGAGTTTCATGTGTATGTGTTCCCGAAATAGATGTGAATTACGCCACGTAAAAGTATATTTTGACTTGGACCGAATAACAACTCGCTGCAATCATATGCCGGATAAGGTCCGTCAGCCCTCATGTTTTCCCATGCGTCTGAATTTATCCAGACGCTGTTGGAGTAAGTTCTCATGACTGAGCTGCGCTAGTTCTTTGAGCTGGGCGAGTATTTCCCGCTTAACTACCTGTGCGGCGCCCTCGGGATCAACGTGCGCGCCGCCGACCGGCTCGGGAATAATTTTGTCAATCACCCCCAAGCGCATGCAGTCTTCGGAAGTGACTTTCAGCGCCTCGGCGGCCTGCGGTCCCATAGCGGCGTCGCGCCAGAGAATGGCCGCGCAGCCTTCCGGTGAGATGACAGAATACCAGCTGTTTTCCATCATCAGGATTCGATCACCTATTCCGATTCCCAGGGCGCCGCCCGAGGCGCCCTCGCCGATGATGACACACACGATCGGTGTGCGCAGACGCGACATGACCAGCAGGTTGTGGGCGATCGCCTCGGCCTGTCCCCGCTCTTCCCCGCCAATACCAGGATATGCGCCCGGTGTGTCAATCAGACAGACAACCGGCCGGTTAAATTTTTCGGCCAGCAAAAACATCCGTTCTGCTTTACGGTACCCCTCGGGATTGGCCATGCCGAAATTGCGATAAAGTTTTTGTTTTGTGTTCCGTCCCTTTTGCTGTCCGACAAGCATTATCGACTGGCCATCAAGTTTCGCCCAGCCGCCAACCATCGCCTTGTCATCGGAGAAACGCCGGTCGCCATGCAGCTCTACGAAGTCTGTGGTCATGTGCGTGACATAATCCAATAGATACGGACGGCGCGGGTGACGCGCTAACTGCACACGCTGCAAGCGGCTGAGCTTTGAAAATATATCATTTCGTAGCTTGGTAAGTTT
>JADFNA010000112.1 GCA_022563625.1 Candidatus Zixiibacteriota bacterium | reverse complement strand
ATGACGAAAACATAATTCCATTCCCAGTATCGCAACCTGAAATCATCTTCTATTTGATCGAATACACGGCCCGCGTCAATTAGTAGGAAAGCGTCAATGCTGTCCCATATCGGGTAGCGATACTCAACAGAGACCAGCGCCAGATCGTTGTCAGTGAAACGATCCGACTTGAACCCGCGAAGATTATGCTGACCTCCGAGACGATTCAAGAGATAGAATGGTGTCGGCGCTCTGGCGCCGGGCTGATAAATATCTTGAACTAACAGTCTCAGCGCAAGAATCCTCCGGTCATAGATGTTGATATAGCGCCGGATATCCACGCGTGAAGAGATAAACTCTACATTTCCGGGACCCTGTGGCCCACGGTTGTACGTAGTCTGTAACAAGTGCAATCC
The DNA here is from genome assembly GCA_022563625.1 of Candidatus Zixiibacteriota bacterium. Classification (GTDB taxonomy): domain Bacteria; phylum Zixibacteria; class MSB-5A5; order GN15; family JACZUZ01; genus JADFNA01. The sequence goes on along the minus strand of JADFNA010000112.1, from coordinate 5,784 downwards.
TCCGGCTGATGGCTGACCGGGGTGATTTCGAGAGTCGTATCTCAATTCCGCAGATATGGACCAAATTCTGGTGGGTCTCGTATCTGTTTTGGAGAGATTTACCAGAGAGGATATGATCGAATCAAGGCGACTTTCGACATTAGGATTCTCTCCATCAAACACCTGGGATTTAGTAAACTCTCCAGATATTGACAGTGACAGACTGGAGCTAATTCTGGTGTACACGCTTGCGCCTAACTTGGATTGCTCCAGTCTGTAGGAGACTTCTTCCGGGAGCAGGTCCAACTGCCTTAGTCCAACAAATCGCTCTTGCGTCCTGTCTCTATAAGATGCGAACAGGCTCAGTCCGGTTGTAGGCGAGAGCATGCCGGGCGCCCGGTAGTTGAAAGTATATTTTTGATAGTCGGTCGTCGAGTAGGTGAATATAAAGCGCATTCGGTCGTGGGTGGAAACCAGATTACGGAAGTTAAATGACAGGCCGCCGGAAAATCCCGAACGGGACCCCGCGGAACCTACGGGGATTATCAAATTGTCGGAATCAAAGACAGTCGCAGGAAATTTCTTAACTTCATCTGGAATCGAGATTCCCTTTACAAAAGGCTTGGCTCCCTCTCGAATCATGTGAACAGGAATCTGAAGGATTTTGCTCGGAACATACAGGAGTATCTCCGATACAGACTTTTTTGGCGGGTATAGTTTTCGAACTGCTGTCGAATCGGGAACATCTGCTGACGCGACTTGAAATCCGACCAGAGCCAAGACCACGAGCGGCGCAATGATAAATCTTAATCGACTCAAAAGTTCCCTCTTTCCGGCGACGAATGGTATTGAAGTTTCCCAGTTTCTGGATTCAACACCTGGGTATTTTAGCGCTATATCCATCCTCAGGCAAGCGCCTGGGTAGCGGTCAAGTTTTTCCCCAGTCGCCTAGGATTTGACGCGATGGTACACTGCGATGGGACCGATGACCGCAAAGCCCAGAATCAGGATAAACCGAAATGTCTGTTCGTATTCCATAGTAGTGTCATTGCGCCCTATAACGTTCGGATAACTTAACCAACCCCCATCAGTTGTCCCACTTTCTAAGTTAGTCCAGCCATCGATTCAGTCAAGAGAAAGCATGCTTCCCCAGCCCGACCGCGGTACACCCGGATAAGGGACTCCGGGCCGCATTATGAAAGAAGGGTCAGGGGGGTGGTTGAGGGTCGGAGGGACCGCGTCAACTGCCGAGATTCAAAATCTCAAACTAGATCAGAATTTGGGGGGCAGGTCACATTTTGGGTGGTATTGACGTACATTAACTGGTTTCCATTCGGTTGTTCAGTCTTGTTGACAGTCGGTAAGTAACTACTTAATTGTGAGCAGCGCAAATAAAAATTTACAAGACACAACAATCAGAACTATCAAAGACTGGAGTGTGCGTTCGAATCGCAACCATTACGACCAAGGCGTTTTTGGTCGAGATAGTAGTGTGCCATCCTCGTAAATGTCGATCTTTTCGTTAAAGAATGCAACGAGACCTTGAATTCTTGCACATTCAATAGTGGGATAGCGGTAAGTCCAAGCGAGACCCTCATGCAGATTGTTACCGATCTTGATAGAGTAAAGATTCGCCATTCCTTTATATGGGCAACGAGTCGTTACATCTGTTCGTACCAGCAAATCCATGCTAGCATCTTGTATTGGCATATAGTAACGTACCGGTAATCCCGTTTCGAACAACAACCATGGTCGTTTCGTCTCCCCTACCGTGACACCATCGACAGCAACTTTAATGTGACGCGAGCTTTGCAATATATCAATCCGTTTATGCGGATCACGCGCATAAACAAAAACCTCTTCGTCCTCCTCAAACCAAGCATCCATTTTCTCCCATTTGAACGCTATGTAATCTTCTAAATCGGGACCGTTTCCCGATCCGTTACGAAAAGTGTAAGCTGCGTTTTTCGCGATTCTGTCGCCAACCCGTACATGCCAATAAATACCTTCGCCGTTATAATCCGATCGTCTAGTTTGGTCGCTCGATTGCAGACAATCCAAAAGCGCTTCCTCCTTCGGGAAGAAATAGACTGGAAGATGGTCGGGTTCACGGAGCAACATCATTTTTCTACTTTCAGCAATGAGCTGACTGTTGAAATAAACTCGCACCCAGCGAGGACTCGGACCAAATTCGCTGCTGCGAGGTGAAACAGTAAAAGAATTTGTCATGATTATTTCCTTTTAGTTTTGTGTCAACGGAGCGGTTGGGATGTTTAGGTATTTCAGTCATGGATGAGAGCTTCCTGGCCGACGAACATCTCTCGGTTTTTGCGAATGAAGTCTTCCAACGACTGGGGCGCCTGACCACCGATGCGTTCGACTACATCGGTCAGAGCGCTGAACACACCGTCCTTATGGTCTTGAGCCACAGCCTTGAGGTGGTTAACAAGAAAATCTGGCAAACCCACAACATCAATGAGCGCCCGGCCCCAATCCTCAATCGGCAGGTCAACATATTCGACAGGGCGCCCTAGTTCTTGAGTTAGAGTTTCGGCCATTTCAGTGATAGTCATATTGTGTAGTCCCGTTACGACATATCGTTCGCCGACATGCTGAGACGGATTAGCAAGAATCCCGACAAACACGCCTGCGATATCAGAGGCTGCCACCGGAGCGTGGCGCTGATCTCCATAGGGAAGGTAAAGCTTGCCTTCTTTTGCAATACTTGAAGCGCCCAGTATGTATAGCATCTCAGCAAAGAACGTCGGGCGAATATGTACAGCGCCGATATCGGCCCAATCGAGTATTTTCTCCGACAGCCAATGGTGGCGCGCCAATGGACTCCGAGACTCTTCTCTGGCGGAGATCTGCGACATGTTCACCATTGCTTCAACACCCGCGTCTTTCGCCGCTACGGCGACAATAGTAGTCGCCTCCACCAGACGATCGCCCTGGGGCGGATAGCAGAACGAGACACGCTTGACGCCCTTTACTGCATTTCGAATCGACTTAAGTTCATGGAAATCCCCCAAGACCACTTCGGCTCCGCTCCGCTCAAGCCGTTCTGATCTTTTATCACGGCCTCGAACCAGCGCACGAACTGGGAAGTTACGTTCAAGAAGCTGAGTTACGACTTGCGCGCCGGTCTTCCCAGTTGCTCCCATTACAAGAATATTTGGTTTTGACATTTTTCATTTTCCTTATTGTAAGTGTTCATTAAGTCACTTACGATCGGTTTTCATTTTCTCAGTGCTGATGACAGTTATAACTGAACATATTCATTGAAATCATATTACGCCGTCGTATCACCATAGCAAAAGTTTCAATGCTTTCTCTTGTCATTAAGTTGCAACACTATTTATCTTCACTTCTTCCTAAGCAATCGAGCAAAAATCCCGGTTTAAAAGGGACTGGAGTATTGCAAGTTTCATGTTAGTACTCCTTTCTATTCAGACGGCTTGTCGTTTAGGTTTCAAAAGCAGTACGAAAACCATAAAATGAGTTACTAAAATTGCTGGGACAACTAACGCTACAAGAATGTACATTGCTCCCATGTCACCATTTCCATGAAACCACAATCCTTGAAACACGGCGTGGAACAAATCTATAGTTCCTACAAGATTAAAAATCCACACCAAAGGAATGGCCATGGACCACTTTAAACGTAAACCAGCAATGGCAATAAAAGCCAACACAGCAGCGAGTAAATCTCCGTATGCAGCTGGATTGGCAAATCTTAGGTCCAGCGTTACTGCGGTTACGCCAGGTAAAAGGAAAGCCGTGCCAATGTGTCTAATAGTGTGGAGTAACATCAGAGGTATAAGAGCATTTGCTCGGGGGATCTTCCTAAGTGATGGCATTATATACCACTTAGCAATTAGGGCATAAGTAACGATACTCAAACCTATACTGAGTGGCAGGAATAAATTTGTTAAATTCATTTTTCTCTCCTCATCAAATACTCGTATATACAAGTACTCTCGTAAAAATGTTAAGTTGTTACGGTAACCTTCGTTCGCTGCTTATCCCCGATCTAGCAAAGGGAATAGACGCCATTCTGGCAAACACTTTCAAACAATTTTCGGCCCTTTATTGAAATCATATTACGCCGTCGTATCACCATAGCAAAAGCTTCAATGCTTTCTTTTGTCTTTGAGTTGCAATACTCTTTATCATCACTTCTTCCTAAGTAATCGAGCAAAAATCATCACGTGCGTTACTAGGAGAAGTGGAACTAAGAAAGTGGGTATGTACCAAGCCGCTTCAAAATACGGCACTGCCGCTTGCCTCGGCAATGCGTTCAATAGATCAACTGTACCGACGATGTTGAATATCCAAACTAGGGCTAAGGCGCCAACCCACTTGTACCGAAGAGCAATTAGCGCCAGCATAGCTATTACACCAGTCGACAGGTCGCCATAGCCAGCAAGCGTTGCAAAAGTACTTGGCATCTCGGAAGAAACCACACCTGGAACCAAAAACACCATGCCTATATACCGAAACGCATGGGGTATGGCAAGCCAGAAAAGCGCCTCATGAGTCGGCTTGGTCCCTAACCATGGAGCCAACAACCACTTTGCTATTAAGCTCCATACTATAATGCTCAGTAGAAATTGTAGTCCGAAAATCGCCTGAATATCCATAGGATATCTCCTTCAATCTGTGATGGTATTGATATCTCCCGCAGTTCAATTTGACCTGTTCCCATTAGTTGTTCCACTTGATAAGTTAGTGTTGCCATCAATATGGTCAAGGAAAAAGCATCCTTTCCCCAGCATGGTGTACACACTCGTGACATGCCCCTCGCAATCGTCACACTACTGCCTCTTGTTTGAGTTGCTGAACTTCATCAAAATCCAGCGGAGCATCTGCAACGTGATTCAGATAGTTCTTGAACACATTGAGAGATACCAATCCGATCAGTTCGACAAGAGCGGCCTTACTGAATCCTGCAGCAAAGAAATCATCAACCAGCTTTTGTGCAGGCCACCCCTTGGAGAGGACGATTTCCCCAGCTAATGCGACTAGAGCCCCTAGTTTGGGATCATCACTGTTTCCTGATCTGATTGATAAAGTCTCCTCTTTGCTAAAACCCAGCATCTTACCGACGGCCGTGTGAGCGGCCAAGCAATACTGACAACCATTCACCTGTGCTACCACGAGTGCAACGGATTCCTGTTCCTTCGCAGTGAACTCTCCTGTACCAAGTGTGTCACCATAGTCGAGAACAGCTTTGAGCGCTACCGGCGAGTTGGCGGTAACCGCGTACAAATTTGGCACTTTGCCATACTTTTTTGTTATCGCCGCAAAAATCGCTTGCACTTCCGGTGACGCTTGCTCGTTCGTGAGTACATTGAGGTTTTTCATGGCTTACTCCTTTTGATTTATTGTTTTCTGTTTACTATGTCTTTTGTCAATTTATCACACTCGTTTTCGTCAAGAATCCACTTCGACCTTCAGGCCGCCCACGGAAGCAGTATGATATTCCCGGAAACCTCGTTGTTAGCTACGAGCCTGTGTGCCTGTGCGGCCTCGTTGAGCGGAATCGCCCGATCCAATAGTGGCTTGATACGTCCTTCGCGGACTTGTTTTAGTCCCCACTCGAGGTCTTCGATGTCACTGGCCATAGAACCGTGCAGTTTCTTTTGCGCGAAGAAAAGCGTTCGAATATCGAACTTCACTTCAGGCCCCGCCGAAAATCCAAAAGCAACAATAACGCCCATAGGCTTGGTCGCTTCAATGCTCTTTGCCAGGACATCTCCAGCTAAGTTGTCGATCACAACATCAACACCCTGTCCCCCAGTC
>JADFNA010000111.1 GCA_022563625.1 Candidatus Zixiibacteriota bacterium | reverse complement strand
TGCCGAATACAATGAGAACTATTTACACTCAGCGCACGGTTACAGAACACCGAACGAAGTCGAAAAAAGCTGGAAGATGAACGGAGATACTCTCTTAGAAGTAGCTTGACTAACGGGGAGCGCTACAAGTATTGATGCAAAAAAGTCCTATAGGATCCACCAATCATACTGTTTACAATAGTAAAAATGTGCACGGCCAGTATTATGTCCCACGCAAAATCGGCGAATACCAATATGAATGGCATATTTTCCAAGATAGACATTTTCCGCTTATGCGTAATTGGATAAAAGACCGCCAGCAATTGAGTTTAGTATGCAGTGATGATGGAGATCACCTTACTGAAGAGATGGTGAATAATTGGATTCAAAACTCACAAATTGCAATTTTGGCAACTAAAACTGATAATCATCAGCCGGTCGGCTTTTGTACTTTAACTACAAATGAAATCACGGGATTACCAAAAAATACTATTGAGCTATGCCACCTGATTGTAAATCCTGTTTGTCATTATTTCAAAGTTGGCCATTTTCTTTGTAATATCTCTAAATATAGAGCAGGTTTTTTCGGCTTTCAAACGTTAGTCGGAAGAACGGCTAAATCAAATAGATTTGGAAACACTCTTGCTGTTAGAGAAAGTTTCACTCCGATTAAGCACACAGTCCAAGGGATGCGAGACGATTTCAACTGGTATAGTTTTTCAATCAGAGAAGTTGCTTTAGATTGGGGGAAGCAAGTTCTATGAATTTAAGAGAGGATCCTTCTCAAGTACGGATAGTTCAATCTGCAGATGAATGGACTCCAAAATATATCGATGTGGTCGCTATAATTTTCGTGGCATCGCTACTAATCTCAAACATTGCATCATCAAAGCTATTTGATCTTGGACCTGCTACTTTTACAGCTGGGATTCTTGTTTTTCCGATATGCTATATTTTTGGAGATATTCTAACTGAAGTATATGGATTTCGTAGAACACGCCGAATCATTTACCTGGGGTTTCTCGCAAATGCTTTTATGGTAGGTGTATTATGGGTTGCTATAAAACTTCCGCCTGCAGAGGGGTGGCCATTTCAAAAGGAATTTGCAACCGTACATGCTCTACTGCCTCGTCTTGTTTTGGGTTCACTAATAGCATATTTATTGGGAGAATTAACGAACTCTATAATAATGTCAAGACTTAAGCTATTTACCAAAGGGAAGTTGCTGTGGGTAAGGACAATCTCATCGACTGTCGCAGGACAGTTTGTTGATACATTTGTTTTTGCATTTGTTGCATTTGGCGGAGTATTGCAGAATGAATTGTTGATAAAACTCAGTCTTTGGGGATGGATGTTTAAGGTTCTATATGAAGCTGTGGTCACTCCGTTTACATATTTAATTGTAGGAAAACTAAAAAAGTGGGAGGGTATAGAGCACTTCGATACAAAGGATAGAATAAGACTATTTTGATTTGGCCAGATTCAGAGCATAATTTATGAAAAACAATGATTACTTAATTCTGTTTGGTGACCTTATTGGAAGCACTGAGGTTGCTTCTGAATCTTCCCCAAAAACATTTTCAAGGTTTTACATTGAGTCATTTCACTTGGCGGTGGAATGCGCGACGAGGAATCTACCTTTAAAGCTCTCTAATGAAGTCCCCCTTGAGCCATCTATTGGTAGCCCAAGATTGGCAGGCGATGAGGTCCTTTCTTTTACAAGGGTTGATTATAAAGATAATCTTTCAAGCTTAGTTGGTTCAGCCGTAACTTTTGCGATGGCACTAAAAGCCTTTTGGCTTGCCGCACCATACAATCTAAAGCGTCTACATGAAAAGAGTTTCCCTCGGGACATTGCAGTGGGGATTCATATAGGTCCTGCAGAGCCAGTCTCTAATAAGAAAGACTCTGATATAGCAGGGCTTCACATAAATGTCACTAAGAGGCTTGAAACGGCGGCGAGAGATGGGCAGAACTCTAGGATTTTTACTTCTGATGATGTTGCAAACTATTTTGTTATATGGATTGACAAAATGAGCAGTCTCAAAACAAGTAAAGCTGTTCCTATTCTATACACCAAGTTAGAAAAACTTCAGACAAGTATAGACTTAAAAGGTATTCCGGTGAAAGTATCTCCGTTTGAGCTTCAGTTGAACGAAAAAGATAAGAAGCGGTTTGCTCAATTGGCTAAACTCACTTATTCACACCCCGTTCAGAATGAGGCTGATGTTGCAGACATTTTGACGGCTCTCATCCAGCTATTGCTGACTGGTCTTGAAAAACGTAAACACTTGATGACTGAATGTGGGATAAAGAATACCACGGCCTATATCGATTATTGGTTTCATGCTATAGGACATGTACCGCAAATCTTTTTTAACGATCGTTGGTCTACTATGTTAGCTTTCTTCATGTCATGTGGATTTATAAGTCACCCTAAATGCAATCAAAACCTCATTAAGGAATATCAGAATGTGAACGAAGAGTTATATACGAAACTGCTTAAGTTAGTCGATTGAATTTGAAGATCATTAGTATTTCCTTTCACGCCTTTGGTTCTGCTTCATATTTTGCCTCAATTAGCAACTGCTAGTTTTTGACAATAATACAAAATCTCCTCAATCAAATTTGCACCATCTCAACTCAAAATAGGGGTTATCATGCCTAAATATTTGTATGATGAACACAAGTAGTGGGCTTCGCGTCCGCCTGATGAGCGGTTTGTATCAGTGAAGTGGATAGAACCCGAAGGTCACAAAGGAGAAATTCGCCTAACAAGAAAGATCAGTAGAAAATAATAGATAATATCATTTTGACCTTCGGGCTTGTGACCCGCAACAGGTTATAATTTATATTGATTTGTAAGTGGTTGGGTGGCAACAATTTATGGTAGCGGGGGCAGGATTTGAACCTGCGACCTTCGGGTTATGAGCCCGACGAGCTACCGGACTGCTCCACCCCGCGATCCGGGGTGAACATAGCTCGGGGTCTGTCTGTTGTCAACCGGGTCATGCTCCACACCGGTAGGCGGGAATGGCCGTTCAGATGCGTCTGGCTAAGAGGGTCTTGTGGGTCCGTCTTCGTTCGATCTGTCAGGCGTTCCAGCTTCGGATTGCGCTGACGGGGCCGACCCTGATGACTGCGTTGTTTGATCAATTGATGGCTGTCCGGTTCCGGCAGCGCTGTCTTTTCGCATGAGACTCCATTTGAGCGCCGGTGGGGTCACCAGCGTGGTCACCATGACCATGATGATCACTGCGGAATATACTTCCGGGGAGATTACACGTTGGCTGCCGATAACCAGCGTGGCGCCAATTCCGGCGAATATGAGTCCCACTTCGCCGCGCGGGACCATGCCGAAACCGACTGCGAGCTTGCTGATTGACTTGTCACGAATGACCAGGCCGCAGACCTGCTTACCGGCGAAAGCCGCCAGTGTCAGGACCAACGCATAGACCATGACCTCCATTCTGCCGAAATGGGCGACATCGACCATCATGCCCATCCTCACAAAGAATATAGGCACCAGAAATACCGCTATCGGGTCGATCAGTTTTTCGATGGTAACGTCTTTGAAGCTCGGGTGGACCTGATAATGTACGTCATCCAGTATCAGCCCCGCCGCAAACGCTCCGACGATCGGGGCCAGATGAATGGCGGAAGCCAGCCAGGCCAATCCGAAGCAAATGAACAGCGCCACAGAAAGAAGAACGCCCGAGACCCTCATGCCTTTGACCACGAAAAATATCTTGGGCGAAAGATAGTGGCCAATAACCAGCGCCCCGACAATAAACCCGACCGCCTTCAGGCAGATCACAAAAATCTCGCTGGAATCTATCTCGCCGCCCTGATTGTTCGCGGCAATAACACCCTGAATGACTGCCAGGATAATTAGCCCCAGGATGTCATCAATAACCGCCGCGCCCAGAATCACCTTGGCTTCTTTGGTCTTGCTCTTGTGCAAGTCCTTGAGCACCCTTGCGGTGATTCCGACCGAGGTCGCGGTCAATGTGGCGCCGATGAACAAATGTACCAGTATATTTTCATCGGGATAGAAGTAGGCCGAAACCCCCCATCCGAGAAAAAACGGCGCCACGACGCCTACCATCGCGACAATAAGTGATGTCGTCCCCACTGAAAGCATCTCTTTGATTGACGATTCAAGGCCAACCTGAAAGAGCAGGATGATAATCCCTAATTCAGCCAGAACTTCGAGCGGCAATGAATTCTTGAGCGGCTCGATGCTGTCGATACCTATCAGCGCCAGATTGCCGAGCGCAATTCCAATGATCAATTCACCCAGCACAGCCGGTTGTTTCAAACGCTCAAACAGATCACCGCCAAGTTTGGCCGCCAACAGGATGACCACTAATCCGAGCAGAGTTTCGGAGACTTGCTCTGCATGTTCACCACCGGAGCCATAGGCATCAATGGCCGAGAATGTTCCGTAGACCACCAAACCGCCAAAGATCGCTAACGATCGTTTGCCGCCAAATATCCTGGCCGACAATGGTGAACCACCTATGGGCGCTGGGGGCGCCGGAAAATGTTTTCGCTGAGATTTGCCTGTGCTCATATCAGGTTTTGTGGTGAACGGCGGTACTCTGTAGTTCTACTCCACTCTGCGAGTGAATAATAATTGTATCTGCCGATTCAAACGGCCTTTGCCTGGTCTCAGTGTTTGATTTCAGAGTCTCATTGGCTAAACCCATGAAACACGCGGCCCCAAACTACTCTCGCATCGAGTCTCATGCAAGCTCAAAACCCTGAGAATGTTGACAGGAGTGGAGCGGCGGGACAAAGATAAAATACCACGGCGCCAGGGTGTATTTGCGTGTATTTGTAAATGCGCTGCTTTGAATGTATTTTCCGACAGGTTCGCGTCCTCGTGATGGGAGCCTTTTGGAGTATAACCCTGTTAGCAATTAACTCGAAATTGACAACGCCAGAATGACAGCGAAAGTGACAACTAAAGTGACAACTCCAGAAACAACTCAATCGACAGCGCCGGTTGTTCCGGTCATTGGTGACTCATTGGGCGCCTTGAGTTCGGGATTCAGCCGTATCGCGGGAGTCCGCACGCTGGTTGAAGGTCTGAGGCGGGGTGATGCGCGCAGTTTCGAGGTCAGTGGATTGACCGGTTCGGCGCGGGCCTTTCTGCTGGAAACACTGTCGCAAGAGCTGTCCCGCCCTCTCTTGTACTTGAGTTCCAGCTCTGAGGACACTTTCGCGCTGGTTCAGGACCTCGAACGACTGTCGCTTAGTTCGGGGGTGTATCATTTTCCGTCACTATCAATCAAGCCATACAGTTTCACACTGCCCGCCGGAGAGACGCTGGGGCGCCGCATTTCATCTCTGTCCGCTCTGGCCAGCGGCAAGGCCAGAGTTGTGGTGGCCCCGCTGGCGGCCGTGATGGAGCCGACGCTGTCTCCGGCATGTCTGCAAGCAGAAACCATTTCACTTGAAGTCAACTCTGAGATCCCGCTTGAGACGGTTGTTGATGCGCTCATTCGGCTAGGGTTTCGCCGGGTGTCGAATGTTGAGGAGGTCGGCGACTTTTTGATCGCTCATGGGTTTGTGTTTGTTTTCTTCGTCGATGATCTTGAACGGTGCCGTCCCCCAGGATCGGTCAACCTGCTGGAGATCGTCAATCAGCTTTTGCGGCGTGTGCCCCCGATGCCAGTAGTAACGGTAATCATGGGTGACCTTGATTCCATCGCGGCAGATGCCGAAGAAAAATATAAATCCAAAGCCGAGCGTTACCAGAAGGAGCGCGCCGACAGCGGGATCAGCCAGGGAAGCGACAGGGGCTTCGGCAGTAATTTCCTACAGAAAATCATCCAGCTGCAATTCGACCTGCCAGATCCACCGCCCGACAAGGTGCAGACCTTGGTCCATCAATCTGTTGGTGAAGACGAAAAAGATGAAGGTAGTGAGACCGAAGGCAGGTCGGATCTCTTTGAGCGGGTTGTTGAAGCCGGCCACCGCCTCGGGGACTCACTCGTTATGATCTTCGTCGGTTGGTTAAAGGCAGCATGGGAGGCCGATGGCGGCACGGGGGTGCTTATCAGGCGCTTGTGGCACTCCCGAGTCGGCATGGCAGATATATTCAACCTAGTCTCCTTGATTTTCTTGCCTTTCGTCTGGATAGCGCGGTTTTGTTTTGATATTGCCTTTCCTATCTCGCGCCGGAGAAATGTCAATTGTCGGCCCCGTGTGTTGAGCTTTCGCGAACTTAAACTTTTCCGGCCTCAAAGCGGATTGGAGTTCGGTGCAAGATTTAAGAAA
>JADFNA010000110.1 GCA_022563625.1 Candidatus Zixiibacteriota bacterium | reverse complement strand
TCGTCTGTCAGCGATTTGTCCTTGTCGCCGGCCCGGCGGCAGTGTTTCTTGATAAAGAATTCGGCCAGAACCGGAATATCTTCAGGGCGCCCCCGCAAGCTTGGGATGTCCAACTGAATTACATTCAATCGGTAATAGAGATCGTGCCGAAACGAGCCGGCGGCGACATCCGCTTCCAAATCAGAGTTTGTCGCGGCGATTAAGCGCACATCAACTTTGACCGGTTTGGTCTCACCAACCGGAGTGACGAGTTGGTCTTCCAATACCCGGAGAAGTTTAACCTGCATCCCCATCGAAACATTTCCGATTTCATCCAGAAACAGCGTCCCTTTATCTGCGCTTTGAAACAACCCTTCTTTGTCATTAACGGCGCCAGTGAAGGAACCTTTTTTGTGTCCGAATAGCTCCGATTCCAGCAGGTTTTCCGGAAGGGCAGCGCAGTTGATCGTCACGAACGGATGTGCGCTGCGCCCGCTGCAGTTATGAATCGCGCGGGCCATCAAGTCTTTGCCCACACCCGATTCTCCCCGGATCATTACCGTAGCATCCGACTGGCTGACCTGCTGGGCCAGTTTGATCGCCCGCTGCATTGAATCTGAAACGCCAACAATACTGTCGAACGCGACATCACGTCCCAGTTCTTTTTTGAGCGCGCTGTTTTCGCGCACAAGATTGCCCTTGTCCAGGGTGCGGCTGATGACGAGTTTTATTTCATCAACATTGAACGGCTTGATGATATATTCGGCCGCCCCGAGCTTCATCGCCTCAATCGCGCTGCCCACCGAACCAAAAGCAGTCATAACAATGAACTCCGGGGCGTTTTCCTGCGCCTTGACCTTGCCCAGAAGCTCGATCCCCGTCATCTCCGGCATCATCAAGTCAGTTACCACCAGGTCATATTTTGCGCGTTCAATCTCGGCTAACGCTTCTGCGCCAGATGCGCTCAACGACACTGCATAGCCCTCTTTCTTGAGCATGATTTCCATGAAACTGCGCAACGACTCTTCGTCATCGACAATCAGGATGTGATCGGTTTGTGTTTTGTGTGGCATAAGCGCATATTCTCGACTGAAAAACACTAAAACAGAGGCGGGACCCAGGAACCATAAGCCAAATCATGTTCGCCGCCGCGCCCTCTTCATGTTCTTGTTTCGGCCGGATTCACAGCGCAAAGAGTCTCGCGCGAAAGCTTGTTCAGTGAATTGTCAGAGATAGTGGAGCTTCCCACACATAGCGCGGCGCCGGGGCGCGTGTTTTCGCCATCCGGCCGGTTTGCGTGTATGGGACAACTCCCATATATTCAGCGAACTTGTCGGCGGGACGACAAGCGGCCCACTCGTGCGAACGGCAGGTGAATCAAAAAGAGCATAAAATGAATCCAAGAGAGAGACTGCTAACACTGCTTGCCGGTGACAAAGCGGACCGCCCGGCTGTCACCGTCTGGCGCCATTTCTACCATCGCGAAACCACGGCCCGGGGACTGGCGGATGCTATGGTTGATTTCCAGGAGCGTTTCGGCTGGGATCTGATGAAAATCAATCCCCGCGCCAGCTATCACATGGAGGATTGGGGAAATGTTCTGGACTGGTCTGACAGCGAATTCAAAAAGCACAACAAGACGAAATTTGCCGTTGAAACATTAGCGGACTGGGACAAGATTGAAGTCCTGCCTCCAACCACCGCCGTCCTGGCGGAGCATTTGCAAGCAGTGTCGCTGATACGCAAACGAGTCGGTCCCGATTTACCGATATTGATGACCGTTTTTACCCCCCTGTCTATTGCCGGCGATCTGGTAAAAAACGATCAGACACTGCTGGACCATCTGGCGGAAGACGAGTCACGGGTACTCGGCGCCATTGAGCGGATCGCACAAACGTTCACCGCCTTTTCCGCCGAATTGAGAAACGCGGGCGCCGACGGATTGTTTTACGCCACCACGCAGTGGGCCTCGGCTTCACTTTTGACTTATGCGCAATACGAAAAATACGGACGCAAATATGACCTCGCCCCGCTCACAGCGGCCGGAGATGACGCCATCAATTTGCTGCATGTCTGCGCATCGCAGAATTACCTGAAAGAATTGTCTGACTACCCCGTGGGAATTGTGAACTGGGATGAATCTGACCCGACTAATGCCTTGCTCTCCGATGGGATTGACATGATCGGAAACAAACTCGCCCTCGGCGGACTCGACCACAGCGGCTGGCTTCTGCAAGCGACACCCGAGGAAATCGCATTCAAAGTGCGCGAAATATATGCCAGCCAGCAGGGCAAGCGCTTCATCTTTGGGCCCGGCTGTTCAATCCCTCCGGAAACACCAATGGAGAACCTCACTGCGCTCTCAGAAACAATCAAACAACTACGCGCCTGACAGGCTGGAGCAAGCGGACAAACTCGTTTGCACAGCGATTAAAGGGCTGAAAGTTTAACGACCGGAGGAATTACTATGTTTTGGGGAGCGGCCTTTATCATTGTCGGGGCGATCATCTTGCTCAATCGCCTGGATGTCATTGACCTGCAAATAGGTGAATATCTGATGCCGGTCATTCTGATCGCCTGGGGAGTGAAAATTATGAACTCACGCAAGGATGGATCAAAATAGCGCCCGGCAAGCGCCCCGCAGGCACACATCAACATGGCATTCCATCTTAACAGATCCGGAGCGGCGCGATTTCTCGGCCAGCGTGAAGCTGATATTATGGAGATTCTGTGGGATGATTCACCCCTGTCAGGCAAGGACATTCACTTCCGCCTGCGTATCAAACAGAAACTCGCACTGACCACAGTTCTGACACTTCTGACACGACTGGTGGAAAAAGGACATGTCATACGCACCCGTCCGAGCAGAGTGCATCTCTATTCAGCGGCGCTTGCGAAAACAGACTTTCTCGAACAACGCGTCGGTGAAATAATCCGGGCATTGAAAAAAGACTACCCGGTGCAGTTCAAAAAAGCGGAAGCCAAACGCAAGAAATAAGAGCCATCTAATCGAATGAGTTCACTCCTCTTCAAGCTCAATCAGCGTTCCGTGTGTGGAGGATGGATGAATAAATGCGATGTTCTTGCCAAGAGCGCCAGTCCGCGGAGAATCATCAATCATTTCGAACCCCTTTTCACGCAACTCCGAGAGGCGGTCCTGTACACTGGCGCACCCGAAACAGATATGATGCAGCCCCTCGCCGCGCTTTTCAATAAACTTGCTGATCGGACTTGAAGCTGTTAGTCCCCGCAGCAATTCTATTCTGCAGCTGCCCTGCGATTGAGATTCAAGAAAACAGACTTCGACATCCTGGTCCGCCACTGTCACGCGCTCGGCCACGGCCAGATCAGGACAGATTTTTTGCAACGTGTCAATCGCGCGCCCAATATCTTGAACGGCTATGCCAACATGCGACAGCAATCTGGACATCGGTCATCCTTTATTCTTCAGCTTCAGTTTCAGCGTCTTCTTCATAGCGCTGAATTCGGCGGTTATAGTCGATGTATGATCCCGGGGTCGTCGACAGCGGCCGGATCCACACACCGTCGAGTCGGTACAGGCGCTGAACTCTGGCGCTGTTATGCGTCGTGTCAGAACCGAGCGGAAGAATAACCAAACTCAAATACGCCAGAGCTGTGTCTTCAATTACGCTTGCGCTGTCAACAGTTATGGCGATAATGCTGTCGGAGTTCGGCCGCCTGGTCGATCTGAATCGAACTCCGCCCAGGTATGTGTCAAGATTCATCGTTTCACGCAGATGCGGAAATTCATTTTCATAAAAGACGCTGTTGTCATTGGCGCGAACCCGCCAGAACATCTCCTGCATCACGGCGCCAATTGCAAGTGTCACACTGTCTGTTTTGCCATACACAATCGATGTGTCTTCCTGCGCCCGGGCTTCTCCAAAAAAGAGGGACAGCATAACGCTTAACAACAATACACGCGGCAAAACCTGAGCTGTCTGTTTAGTCTCTCGGCTGATACTCACCCCATTCCTCACGCAGCGTATCTGAAATCTCTCCAACTGTCGCATAACTCTCAACCGACTCAAGTGTCGCCTCCATAATGTTGCTGTCTCCACGGGCCGCATCTCGCAATCGCTCCAGCGCCACTTTCGTCTTTTTCTGATTTCGCGATTCCCGCAGGCGCAGCGTGCGTTCAACCTGCGCCGCCTCCAGGGCCGGATCGACTTTCATTGTCTCAACCGGCTCTGCACTTTCGGCAATATATTTATTCTGGCCAACCACGACACGTTTTTTTTCCTCCAGCTCGACCTGAAATTGATACGCCGCACGCCCGATTTCACCCCGAAAATATCCATTTTCTATCGCTTTGACCGCGCCTCCCGACCGCTCAATGGCCTGCAGGAAATCCCTGGCCCTCTCCAGCAGATCATCAGTTATTTTCTCGACCAGATACGATCCTCCCAGAGGATCGGCCGACCAGTTAACGCCGGATTCTTCGGCGATAATCTGCTGTGTCCTGAGCGCAATCTCGGCCGAGCGCACTGTCGGCAGTCCGAGCGCCTCGTCGAAGGCATTCGTATGCAGCGACTGCGTACCGCCCATAACAGCCGCAAGCGCCTGAATTGTCGTGCGCACTATATTGTTCTCCGGCTGCTGGGCTGTCAGTGTCGAACCGCCGGTTTGTGTATGAAATCGCAGTCGCTGTGCTTTTGCCGAATTTGAACCGAATTTGTCCCGCACTATTTCAGCCCACAACTGCCGCGCCGCCCGAAACTTCGCCACCTCTTCAAACAGATTATTGTGCGCGGCAAAGAAAAATGATAGGCGCGGCGCGAAATCATCTAACTCGAGACCGGCCGAAAGCGCGTTTTCAACATAGGCGATTGCATTGGCGAGTGTAAACGCTATTTCCTGCGCGGCTGTCGAGCCGGCCTCCCGGATATGATAGCCCGAAATCGAAATCGTGTTATAGCGCGGCAAATGTTCATTCGCATACGAGAATATGTCCGCCACGATTCTCATCGACTGCCGGGGTGGATAAATATATGTGCCGCGCGCGATAAACTCTTTGAGAATGTCATTTTGCACCGTCCCGGAAATGAGATCATCTGCGACACCCTGTTTGCGCGCCACCGCAACATACATAGCGAGCAAAATCACGGCGGTTGCGTTTATTGTCATAGAAGTTGACACCGTCCCCAGCGGGATATCGGCGAACAGCGTTTCCATATCCGCCAGCGAATCTATCGCCACTCCCGTCCTGCCGACTTCCCCGGCGGCCAGCGCATGGTCACTGTCATACCCGATTTGTGTCGGCAAATCGAAAGCCACCGACAATCCGGTTTGACCCTGATCAAGCAAATGCCGAAACCGCTCGTTGGTCTCGGCGGCCGAGCCAAACCCCGCATACTGGCGCATTGTCCAGCCACGCCCGCGATACATGTCGGCGTACACACCGCGCCGGAACGGATACTCACCCGGAGCGCTACCCTGCGCCGAACGTGAAAACTCAGCGGATGCGTCTTTCCGCCTGGCAACGACAGGAAACTCCACGCCGCTCGAACTCAGGCGCTTCTTTTCTTTGTCTGTAAGTTTAGCCATATCTTGTGCGGCTTTCCCGTGAAGTGGACGCGTCCTACGAGCGCCGGATCAACTGAACTCAATCAGCGTTTGACCCTTTTCCACTGATGTTCCGGGAGCTACATGTATTTTCGCAACCGTACCATCTCCGGCGGCCTTGATAAGATTTTCCATTTTCATCGCTTCGAGAATAATCAGCGTGTCACCTTTCTTAACCGCTTGTCCTTCAACCACCGCCAGCTTGAGTGTCATACCCGGCATTGGCGCCTTTAACTCTCTTGATATCGTGGCCGCATGTGACACTCCGGCGGTTTTTTTAAGTTCCGCCAGATGAAAATCCACGACATCCACTGATAGCTGGCGCCCGTCAATAAACACGTCCCACAACCCGTTGCTCTTTTTGAGATCAACCTCACGCGAGAGCGCATCAACCAGCATATGACTGCGGCGGCGCCCTACTTTCTCCAGAGAAACTTGCCGGGTAGTTCCATCAACATCGACCGAGAATACATCACCGTCCGCACGTACTGTAACGTCAAAACTGCGGTCTGCTATCAAGACCCGGTAGCGGCGCATGTCAGTTTCCTCTCGCTCTTATTAGCGCCATCGCTTCAATCCTGCGCCCGGGCCATTTGTTGCGCTTCTGGCCCGCATTTTCCAGCGTGACGGCGCCCGAAAATGCGCCAGCATGTCAGTGAGCGCCCGCTCCGAATCTCGATAGTGACTCACCGCAGCGGCGATCGCGGCAAATTCCAGTAGTTCTGTGTCCG
>JADFNA010000109.1 GCA_022563625.1 Candidatus Zixiibacteriota bacterium | reverse complement strand
CGCTCTTGAATTTCAACCGGGCGCAGATTCTTGATTACCTGCGCGCCAATAAACTGACATACTGCGAGGACAGTTCCAACCTGGATGAATCATTCAGCCGCAACCATATTCGCCAGAGCATACTACCGAGCATCGAGAAACGTTTTCCGTCAGCGCCGGAAGCGGTTTTGCGCCTGGGAAAAATTCAGGCCGAAGAGTCGCACTATCTGGATCAACTGACCGAGAATCGCTTTGGGCGGCTGGTGAAATTTTCACCCGGTGGCGCTGCGATTATCAATTGTCGCAGATTTACGGGCGAACCTGTCATGTTCAAACGCCGCCTGATACGCAAGGCGCTCGAGCGTGTGAGCGGACTGTTGCAGAACATTGACTATGACACAATCGAACGGATACTTGAGTTATCCACAACATCATCAGGAGCGTCCAGCCTGAGCGGGGGCCTGCGGGCCAAAGTTGAGCGCGGAGAGATGTTTATCTCACTCGGCGCTGGCGTGCGTTTGAAAAAAGTAGCGCTGAGCGGTTCACTAAAAACCCACTTGCCGGAGATCGCCAGTTATATAAAGATGAAAGAAATCGCCGCCAGCGAAGCGCATCTGGCCCGTAAACGCAACGGGTTGACCGTCTATTTGAATCCCTCAGCGCTCGAAGGGAACTTAGTAGTACGGTCCGCTTCTACCGGTGACAGTTTCCGTCCGCTGGGGATGAAAGGCGCAAAGTCGCTGGGTGATTTTTTTACCGATTTGAAAGTTCCCACTCCACTCAGACGCGAAATTCCGCTATTATGTGACAGACGCGGTATTGTCTGGGTGGCGGGTTACCAAATTGCAGATAGAGTGAAACTTGACGCCAATGCTATCAGGAAACATCATAAGAACAAACAAATTGGGGCCCTGGAGGTAAAAATTGTCAGAGAAAAATATTAGTAACGCAGCAGCCATACTTGAGCCGCACAAAATTGAAATGCTGTTTCGCCGTGATGAGATCAATAAGCGCGTGCGCCAGCTTGGTGAGGAAATATCGCGTGACTATCAGGGCAAAACGCCAATTCTGGTCGGGGCGCTCAAAGGCTGTTTTGTGTTCATGGCCGATCTGGCGCGCAGTATTTCCTGTCCGCTGGAGATGGAGTTTATCTCGGCCGCCAGCTACCGCGAGGGGCGATTGCAGGATGACACAATCGCTGTGGGTCCGTCACCGATACTGCCGATTTATGGACGTGATGTGCTTCTGGTTGAGGGCGTGGTTGACACCGGACGCACGGCCAGCGCGATACTCAAGCGCCTGGCCATTGATGAGCCGAAATCGCTTGAGACCGCCACCCTGCTAAGAAAGAAAACCGGCGCGAAACTGGACAAAGAGCCAAAGTATATTGGCTTCGAGGTGGATGATTTATTCGTCGTCGGCTACGGCCTGGACTACTCGCAGCTATACCGCAACCTGAACTTCATCGGACACGTCCCGGAGTTTGAGAAGTAGGGAAACCGGCCAAGTTAGCTTGCGAAAATGACTCTTCCACGCTGGATCACACACGCTTCCCTGCTGGTGACGCTTGCAGTCTTTGCTTTCGCTTCACTGGCGCCGGTAGATGCGCTGTGGGGCATTAATCACGCCCAGTATATCCCAACTATACTCACCCTGTTTCTGATTCTAATCACCTCGATTCTGGTGGCCTCCTCTATCGGTAAGCATAGCGATACCGGCGCTGATTCAGCAGTCAATAAACTCGCGGCATTTTTCTGGTCAGACTCGCCGGTTCCACGCTGGGGATTTGCGCTGGGATTTGTTGCCGTGGCGTTTTTTCTGCGGGTTGAGACACATTTTCTTGGTGACGGTTATGGCTGGCTCTGGAATTTTTCGATTGAATATTATTATCTCCACAAATGGACTGAACCAATTGCGATGCACACTGTCCGGGCGCTACAGTGGACACTCGGGGGATTCAATCAGGACACTTCGCTTTTGGCCTTTAGAATAATCTCGTTTACCTCCGGCTTCATTGTCGTTCTGAATCTATTCGCGATCTTTGGCCGCTTATGCGCGAGCGCATCGCACAGGGTTCTCGGCATGGCCACGTTCATTCTTTCCGGTGTGGTTCTACAATTCTTTGGCTACATAGAATTCTATTCGCCGCTCTGGGCCGCAATGACAGCTTTTTTCCGCGTCTGGCTCACTTATGACAGAGATGGCTCAAGATTCTGGCTGGTGATTGTGACATTTTTGCTTTCAGCAGCTTTGCACCTGCAGACGCTATACCTGACCGGCGCCGTTTTGCTCTTGTTGTATGACAGGCGCGTACAAAAACTCGAAAGTCGTGAGTCCGTGAACAAGTTCTATCTGATTTTAGGGACGCTTGCCGTAGTGTTCGGCGTCGCGCTAGTCTGGCTATATGCTACAGACACCCGGATTGAGAAGATATTCCTTCCGCTCTTCGAGGGAAAGCCAATGCGAGTGGATTACGCTATTCTCAGCTCAAAACACCTGTTTGACATGCTGAATCTCGTTTTCCTTGTCTTCCCGGGAACGCTGGCGCTTCTGGCTCTGCTTTTTACAGAAAAGACCTCCAGTGGACGGAATCTCCGCGGTCATTTCTTGTTACTTTCTTCGCTTGGATCGCTGGCTTTCCTGCTGGTGATCGACCCGGTTATCGGTCTGGCGCGAGATTGGGATTTGATGTCTGCAACGCTTCTGCCACCGGCGCTATGGATTTTTCATCGGTTTGATGCCAGAAGAGTATTCATCAGTGGACGTGCAATCCTGTCCTATACCCTTGTCTGTGTCCTGTTGACGGGAACTTTCGTCGCGGCCAGTGTTGGAGTTAGCGCTTCAGAGAAGCGATATCATTCGCTCTTGAAATACTACGGTTCCAATGATAGGAATGGCTGGGTCGTGTTAGTGAACTACCTAACTATCAAAGAAGACTTCAACTTCCGGGATTCTATCAATGCGGAAATGGCCCCACTATTTCCTCAGGACTCAGTAGTTAACAAAATTCTTGATCAACTCAGATCGGGACAGAGTCAATCTGCGCTGAGCGCCGCGAAACTGCTTTACGAGTCGAATCCTTTTATCCTCTCATACCTGCAACTTCTGGCAAACTGCTACGGTAAGGCCGGAGACCTGGACAGCTCTATCTACTACTATACAAAGGCAACAAAACTTGCGCCTTTTCGAATCAGCTTGAAGGCGGAGTTGGGTGAGGTGTATCTCAAGAGTGGCAGGTTTGACGAGGCGTTAAGTGTTTTGCAAGCGGCCAGGCGCATGGACCCGCATAATGAAACCTATAATGAGGGTGTCGGCATGGCGTTTCTCCGGCTAGGGCAGATTGATTCAACATCCGCCATCGCAGAAACACTGCTGGAGCGTGACTCTCTATCAGTCTCTGGCCACCTCCTGGCGCTGATGGTAGCTTCAGAAAGCGGGGACAAAGCCGCGGTGCAACATCACTACGAACTGTTCAAACAGACAGGCAAAGAACACTCGAGCTATCGGGCGATACTGGATTTTTACAAAGACGTGGTCAGGTAGGAATTGGATCTTCGGCTTTCAAACTCCGGCCAGGCCTTGATTTTCACTTGGCGAGAATTGTGACCTGACGGGGTAGCAAGGAAATGCGTCAGGTCACACGGCCGATCGTATCGCCCACAGAGCCAAACAGAACAGATAATATTTGCAATGATCCCTGCCTCGAATAGGTATTGACATCAGAACGCCAACAAAGTACAGTTGTTATAGAAAATGAAGATCGCAGCAACAAATTCATTGGTCTCGCCAAGAAACTGAAAGTGTAATCAACCGGAGGACATTCGTTATGATCAAAAGAAATCCAGCCATTATTTTGGCGCTGCTCACAGTATTCTACCTGGTGGCGCCGAGCGCACAGTCGCAAACTCCACCGAAAATCGGAGTCCGGGCCGGCCTCGGGACCGATATCAGCGGTGGATTGGCTTACGGGGCAGGCGTCAATTACTTGATCAGTTTTCCCAGCGCCTCTTTGGAACTGGGTGTCATCTTATTCGGAGGGAGTTTTGAGGAATCGACAGAAATCGGGAGTAATATCTATGACGAGAAGACGGATGTGTTCTTGTTCGGGGTGATGGCCAATTACCTCTTTAACTGCGCTCCCAATTTACCTGGAACATATTTCGTAGCCGGATTCGGCCTGGCAGCCGTTGAAATTGAGTGGGAAGAAAGCAGCGCCACTGACGGTAGTTTGGGAACGCCTCTTCCTGGTAGCGTGAGCGGGAGCATGCAGGCGGAGGACGGCTCGTGGGTGGGTCGGTTTTTAACCTCGGAGTTGGCCGGACATTTACCGGCGGCCTGGATGTCAGGGCCGAGATTCCGGTCATCCTTACCTTCTCGGCCCCGGGTGATGCCACGTCGGTGATTCCGACATTCACAGTGACTGCCGGATTGCGGTTTTGAAACAGCAGATCGTAGAAACGCTGCTGTCGATATTCTTCATTGCGCATAATTGAAGTGGTCGGCAAACCTCCCATGTTGGGGTTTGTTGATAAAGTCGAATCTGAGTCATAGCGAACGCCCGGCGGCGTCCTCTACATACACATTCGTCAGTCGCCTGCCCAGAACGGAGTCGGCCATGGGCGGAAGCCAGGCGATATACTCACCTGAGCCGAAGGAATGTCTTAGTTGGCCGCCAATCCCGGATATGCGGTCTGCGGCCTCCTGCCGTGTCAATCGGGAGTCTTCATTTAGATTCAGATACGTGTTTGACAATTCAGTGTGTCCGGTATTGTAGAACACGAACACCGCGCAGATAGCAGCGAGTGTTCCCTGTAGTTTGTTTCTTGACATATTAATTCCACCATTCTTATCTGTGTAATATCCGTAAGACATAGTCAGTCGAATCAGGGCGTTTCGGGTTTAAGCAGGACAACCAGGCTGTCTTTCGCGTCGACACCTGAACTGATCGCCGATAAAATGTCAGCCCGCGCCATCGTTTTGGAAATGTAGCCTGTTTTGCCAAAATGTATTATCTGTAGTCTCTCTCCGAACCCGGTTATTGCGAAAAAATTACCAGTCGTGTCCGTGAAAAAGAACGGCGCCGGTGTGGCAGTATCATTAAGGCGAATTCCGACACTATCAATCGGGGCCAGGTTAAGACTGTCCAAAACTTTGCCACGAACTGATTCAATGCTTCCGGGATCGGTAATTTCTGCGCATCCGCAATATGTCAACAGCGATACGGAAGCAACAACGATGAGTATTAGTTTTCTCATGTTCAAATCCTACTTTGATGAATCAGGGCGTTTCGGGCTTAAGTAAGACAACAAGGCTGTCTTTTGCGGCGACATCTGAATTGATCGCCGATAAAATTTCAGCCCGGGCCATCGTTTTGGTAATATAGCCTGTTTTGCTAAAATGTATTATCTGTAGTCTCTCTCCAAACCCGGTCTCTGCCCGGAAATTACCGGCCGAGTCCGTGAAAAAGAACGGCGCCGGTATGGCAGTATCATTTAGACGAATTCCGACACTATCAATTGGGGCCAGGCTAAGGCTGTCCAAAATTATGCCAACAACTGAATCAGCGCCTAGGTCTACGAGCGCATTATCTTCGCATCCGCCAAATGTTACCAGGGATACGGAAGCAACAATAATGAGTATTAGTTTTCTCATGCTCAAGTCCACCTTTGATGAATCATTGCGTTTCACTAATCCTACATTCTCCAATTACCGTTACTCCAGCGCCAGCAGTACAGCAAGTGTGTCATTCTTGTCAGCCCGCAGAAACTTCGTTTCGTGTCCTGGTTTTCGAAAAAATAGTGGTGACTGATTTCCCCCAATCTCGAATTTGAAAGCGCCCAGTGTATCAGTAAAATATGGAGTAGACGTCGCAGATGTGTCAAGAATCGTAATAATTACACTGTCAATTGGCTGAAGAGTGATGCTGTCCAGAACTACACCTTGAACATCTTCAATCTGGTTACGAATGCCAAGTCGTTTTCGTCACAGCCCGGGACACCGGACATTAGCCCGGTTGTAATCCCTGCAACGAAGATCAATCCCCATAGTTTATGTCGCCCCGGCTTCCTGATGCTGATTTGAGGTTCTTTGATCCAAAACATATCGCGTCCCCTTATGCTATTGAAGCTAATGATGTTACTCCGGCGCCCTCGGGAATCGTGGACAAACGTAGCAGGCGGCTACAGTCATTCTTGATTAATTTACAATCCCGATTGTCATTCTGTCAAGTGATAATTAACTGACCGGCCGGGTTTTGGGTTCACTTCCCGACAGGATATATGCCAGTCAGCTATCCCAATGGTCACTCCCAATTTGGCT
>JADFNA010000108.1 GCA_022563625.1 Candidatus Zixiibacteriota bacterium | reverse complement strand
TAAGCGAGACCAAGCTCGCTTAGGTATCGGGGGTCATCGGGACGATTCTCACGTTGCCGCATTGCGACCTCAAACGCTGAGTCAGCGTATAGCTCCACCGTTTTGTCGTCACTCAAGAGACGGGAGAGTTGAGCTTTTTGCAGATAGTATGCCGCAGAGTCTGACGAAATTCTCATTTCAGCGCGCGCCTGCTGATAACTCGGCGCCACCATTCGCGACAACCACCAGTAGTAGCGAGAAGTGGACAGATCAGCGACCTCTTTAGCGTTTCTTATTATTTCGCGGGCTCGCTCCAGGTCGCCCGTGTAAAAAATGCTCATCCAGGCTTTGTAGATGTGGGGTAGATCCCAATCCGGGGCAAGCAGAATACTCTTGTCAATATATTCTTCAGCAGTCTCGTAGCGCCGTAGCAACCCGTATGTAAGCCCGACGTCAAATGCCGTTTGATGCGAGCGGGGATTAAGACGAAATGACTTTTTGAAATTCAGCGCCGCGCTCTCAAATTCGTTAATGCGTCGTTGCACGGCGGCTATCGCATTATATAGTTTATCATTCTCCGGCGAATCGTCTGAGACGCGAATGAATTGCTCAAGCGCCTTACCGTAGTTCTGCTCGCAGTGATAATAATAGTAGCCTAGCGCCAGTTGCGCTTCAGGTAGATCAGGATCAAGTTCTAATGCCCGGGTTACCGCCTGATATGCCTGTTGTATTCGTTCCTCACTTCGATCAAAATACTCCCAGAACATCGTCTCATGGCTTCGTGCGAGCATCGCGTACGCAGCAGCAAACATACTGTCTCGCGCCACAGCCTTTGTATACATGTCATTGGCGATACGCTGATCAGTTTTGTTCCAACTTCTATAGAAATAGTCATTCCCTCGCAAATATAAGTCGTAAGCCGCTGAATCGGTTGATAGGCGCTCCGCTACGTCCTTGATCCACTCACCGCCCGTCTGCAGATTAAGCGCCTGAATCACTTCCCCGACGATCAACACTTGAGTTTCATGAATGTTCTTCAGGTCCAGGGTAAATGTATTTGTCCAGAGATATTTATCTTCAGAGACACTGATCAACGTTGCGCTAATCGTTACCTCTTTTGCATCTCTCGGTAATCCCCAGTGAACCGCGCCGGTTACTAGGTAGTCGCAATCCAGTTCTGAACCGATCTCCGTTACATTCTTGTCAGTATTGCGATACTTTCGGGAACTCATGTGTGAAATCACTCTTAGTGATTTGATGCCAGCCAGATGAGTCGTGACCCCATTCGTAGTTCCAGCGGTGAGATATTCTACATCAAGCGGACCGTGATGCTCAAAGGGGAGAACCGCAATAACCGGTATCTCCGGTTGTGTTCGACGAGAGTTTTCATCGCTACTCCACCAGCTAGTGAGCGCCAAAGTCAAGACTAGCGTCACAGCAAGAATCCCGGAAACCCAGCGTAGTGTCGTCCTGAGCGTCAGGATACCTGATCGGCGCTTTCCGTATCCTGGGATCGAATGCAAATCACTGAGCAACTTGCCAGCGCTCTGATAACGCCGCTCGGGATCCTTGTTCAGCAGGCGCATGACTTTCTCACTAAGCGCCTGAGGGATTTCTTTCTTCAACGTATGTGGCGCCGGTGGATCTTCATTCACGATAGCGTACGTCAACGCCGCTTCATAGTCACCTTTGAAGGGTAGCTTTCCAGTTAACATGTAATAAAACAAGACGCCCAGCGAGAAGAGATCAGTTACCGGGGTAATAGGTCCACCGTGGATCCGTTCCGGGGCGTTGTACGATGGGTTGCCGGAATAAACACCCTCGGTAAGTTCATTCTGCGAAGCCATGCCGGCCATACCGAAATCAAGCAACTTAACCTGATCAGCTTCATCGAGCATGACGTTTGTGGCGCTGATGTCGCCGTGTACAATCCCCTGCTCATGGGCGGTTTTGAGACATTCGACAAGCTGAGTTACGATTGCGAGTGACTCTCGAACAGAGAACTTCTTCTCCTGACAGAGGCGCGCAAGCGATTTACCCGGGGCATACTCCATCGCGATATACGGGCGCTCTTCATGTCGACCAATATCGTAGATAACGACCGAATTCGGGTGATCAAATCCGGCAGCAGTCCGCGCTTCCGCTCCAAACAAATAGCGAGACAACCGATCAGACGCCAGGGTATCGTTAATCAGCTTCAATGCCACTTCACGTCGTAGTTCGGTGTCCAGCGCCAGGTACACCTCACTCATTCCACCCCGACCGAGTGTGTAGAGGATCTGATACCTACCGATCATCGTGCCCGGGAGTAATTCCGGTTGTTTGTCCTGAGAATTCAACAGATACCTTATTCTTTATGATTATTTCAGAAACTGAAACTCAGCCTTGGATCACTCCTGTTGTCAGGATAGAGAATAGGACAATTTGTTGTGGATATAAAGTAAACGCCGCATTGACATACTTGACAAGCCCCCCCATTAGTTTTACCACTTGTAAAGTTAGTGTTGCCATCGATATAGTCAAGCGATTTGTTGGTTCGTGACCAGCCCCCATTGTTTGCACCACTTGTTAATTTAGTCTTGTCATCGATACAGTCAAGCGAAAAGCATGCTTTTTGGCCAGACCCACACACAACCCACAGCAAGCTGTGGGGCGCGCACCAGATGGGTTTCGACATATACCACTTACATTGCCCGATTGAATATCTGGCGTCTCTTGAGCATTAGATACAAAGAGAGTGCGGCTAGGGCGGCCAAGATGCGTTTGAGTGAATGCCCGCTGATTATTCCGCTGTCGAGGTCGAAGATGTCTTTGTCGTAGAGCTCGGCCAGTTTCGCCAATATGTAAAAGACCAGCGCGTATACGAGAAAGCGCTGAAGGGTGTAGGCGCCCTTGAAGAGGATCAATGCCAGCGGAATTGTCAAGAGCGATACCAACTGTATCCAGAAATAAAACCGCAAATCATCGGTGTAGGCCCAGACAACCACACTTGAGAAGCCGAGGACAACGGCGGGAATCAGCAGCCGGCGCTCGATCTTAGGGCTAACATACTCACTCAAAATACCAATAAAAAGTCCCATGAACCCGATAGTCATCGGTAGTCGATCCCAGATCAGCGTGTCGTTATTTGGATTCCAGTGATAATATCCCGAACCAAAACAGACCAACGATACACCGAAAAAGAAGATGACCCACGACCATGGCGCCACAGTCTGCTTGTTCTTGAGCGAGAACACCAGCCCTAGAAGCCATTTCATAACCTCTGACCACGAAATCGAAGCGTCAAAAATGGCAGAATTATTTGTCCTTTCAGAGGGGGATCCCACGATCAACTTAAGGGAAACGAGTGGTTCTTTGGCCGGAAACAGGTTATGAAATGGCTTCTAGGATACCAAAGATGAAAAAGGGTAAGTTGGAGGCCACATCAAGAAAGTTCGGTATGCCCAGAATTGATCGTTGATCCGCAAAATTATGATAAACCTGGCTTTGTGCGATGGGATCAAGAGACATCATCCAGGCAAATGAGACTGTGATAATGACGATGAGAACAATTTCTCGGGGTCCAAATTTCATATTGATACCTGCCAGTCCGTAAGAGCTTTGATCTGATGGATTCAGAAGAATATTCCAATCGAGTTTGCGGTTTCTATTTCACCGATAACAGATTGAACGACTCCTTCTAATTGCCCTGCTTCCCAGACTCTGAGTCAAAAAGAACGCACTATCACTGAGGCGAGGCGTGCTGTTGAACTCCTGCCAACGCCGAAAGAGGCATTCGACGCTCTGTTCCTGGTTCTGAACCTTACCGAAGTCCTGGTTATTTTCGGAGAGCATGAGGCTGCAATGTAGCAGTTGGAATTTATGATGTCCATACCGGGATTCGTTTCGGCGCCATACTTGGCGCAGGATCCTCTCTGGAAGCCGTTTCATGATTATCCCAAATTCCAACAATTGATCAAAAGTGATTCGGCGTCCCGCTAGGAAGCTGATTTTGTCCTTCAAACCTTTGCAGCTAAGTCCAAGCGCCTTTGTGGATTGCAGAATACTCCCCCTGTGTTGCTCGGTGCGGCCCAAATAATCTCATTTTCGACCCTTTCGATCATCTCTTCTAGTGGCCCATGATAGCCAAGCGAGGCTTGGATGCTGGTTATTGGGAACCGAAAGGTCAAGTGAGAGGTTCCCGACATCAATCAGACCGCCGGCTCCAGAGGCATATGAACCGACAAATCGCTTGACTGTAGCGATGGCGGGGCTAACTTAGTGGCGGTGCAACAATTGGGGTCAGAATACGCTAACTGCCCGCAGGAAACAAATAGAAAGTGAGAGCTGTCATGAGCCGACTTCACCTCCTTACCTGTTTCGCATTGCTGGTTATTATGGAGACGCCGTCAGTTTCATTTGGCTTGTTGTCGCCCCAGCGCATCCTAAGCGGAACTGTTACCGATGCAACTACCGGGTCCCCGTTGATCCGGGCAACAGTATTGTTGACGCCGGAGGAACAATCGCTTGAGCCAGTCAGTGTTGCAACTGATGAGCAAGGGCGCTTTTACTTCACTGATACGGCCGCAGGCGCATTTACCCTCAAAGTATCATACACCGGCTTCAGCGATACGCTAATTAAAAGTGACGCTATCAATTTCGATAGTTCACTGACACTCAGGCTCACTCCTGTGACAGTCAGTCTTTCTGGGATAACAGTCACAGCCTCGCGTCGTCCCGAAAAAGTACAAGAGGCGCCAACCGCAGTGACAGTACTCGAGGGGCGCGATATTCACTCGCGGACCACGTTTTCTGTCGCGGATCATCTGACCACAATTCCGGCGGTAGATGTGGCTGCCACCGGTCTGAATTCTTCGAATGTAGTGGCGCGCGGATTCAACAACATTTTTTCAACCACGCTTCTGACACTAGTGGATTATAGAATAGCGCGTGTGCCATCACTCCGCGTGAACGTGTATCAGTTCATACCTACAATCAACGAGGATATCGAACGTATCGAAATAGCCAGCGGTCCGGGGTCGGCTCTGTATGGTCCAAACAGCGCAAATGGCGTGCTTCACATCATCACGAAATCTCCATTCAGCTTCAGCGGGGGTGTAGTTAGTCTCGCGACTGGTGAGCGAAGTCTACGGAAAGCCTCTTTGCGCTATTCACAAAACATCAAGGGCAAGTTTGGTTACAAAATTTCCGCCAACTACTATCAGGCACATGATTGGGAATCCTTTGATCCGGCAGAGCCATCGGTTGTAACTCTCTTTCGACAAACCCCAGATGGAGATATTCCAGACAAGACACCGATAAACAATCGGCGTGACTTTCGGATTGAAAAAAGCAGCCTCGATTTGCGCTTTGACTATGCAGTTTCCGATGATGCTATGCTGGTAGTCAATGGTGGTCTTACCCAGGCGAGCAACATTGAACTCACCGATATCGGAGCGGCGCAAGGGATCGACTGGCGTTACGGATACGGGCAGGCTCGCATTACGCACAAGAGTTTGTTCGCGCAAGTATTCGTGAACGGCAGTGACGCAGGCAAGACATACTTCAGACGCAGTGGCGCTAAAATCATCGACAAATCCCGGCTCTACGTTGGCCAATTGCAACATAGTTATTCTCCAAGTGAGAAATTGCGTTTCACTTATGGATACGACGCGCTCCTGACGCGGCCGAATACGGGGGGTACGATTAACGGGAGAAATGAACTTGATGATGCCATAAACGAGCATGGCGTGTACGCACTGGCCGAGTATGTATTTTCAAGGCGCTGGAAACTGTTGGCCGCCGGACGGGCCGATGACCACAATTTGCTGGAGAGTCCGGTTTTCTCTCCCCGCGCCGCGATCATATTTCACCCAAGAAAGAAACACACACTGCGCGCCACGTTTAATCAGGCGTATGGAGCTCCTTCGACGGCACATTTCTTTCTCGATGTCTTGGCCGGTTCATTTGCAACCGAAGACGCCAATCCGGCGCTGATACCGGTGTTAGGCTCGACGATTTTTGATGCTCGCGCCCTGGGAGCGCGAGACGGATTTTCGTTCAATTATGACCTTGACGGACGACCTCAGATGGTGTCACTTTACGGGCCAGCTATCGGTGTCGGGAACAGCTACTTACCGGCAGACGTCAACTCAGTTTGGCCGGCCCTTCGAGACCTGGCGATATCCGGTGATACTTCCCTGGCGCCGATCTTGCCTGCGACACTCAGCGCTCCTGTTCCGGGTCAATTCATGACCCTAAATACGGTCACTCTTGGATTTGATCCGTTCGACCCCGGCGCTGTGTCAGACATCAGGCCCGTAGAACAAACAAGAACCCAA
>JADFNA010000107.1 GCA_022563625.1 Candidatus Zixiibacteriota bacterium | reverse complement strand
GCACATGGCCGATGCCTTTTGCCAGCGCAATGCCGAACTCGGCCAGCTGGGCGCGGATCATGTTCACCAGTTGAGTGCGCTGGCGGATCAGCAGATCCCGCGTCCGGTGCAGCGCCAGAACCGATTGCTGGTCGCGCGACTTGATCGCCACGAACCTCATCGTGGGTCGCGTGATCGCTTCACAAATCGCCTCCGCATCGGCGGCATCGGTCTTGCCGCGCTTGACGTAAGCCTTCACATACGCAGGCGGCATCAGCTTGACCTCGTGCCCCAACGCGGACAACTCCCGCGCCCAGAAGTGGCTCGTACCGCATGCCTCCATGCCGATCAGACAGGGCTCAAGCTTGCTGAAAAACGGCATCATCCGGTGACGACGCAGCGCCCTGCGGACAATGACCTCTCCCGCCTCATCAATGGCGTGTACCTGAAAAACGTTCTTGGCCAAATCAACGCCTACGGTGCTAACCTTCATGGTGGATGGCTCCTCTTGCTCGTGGTTGTTGATGGAAACCACACTTTGGCACTTTGATGCCGGGAGCGAGAGCCATCCACCCCATCTGCCTTTGCACCACAAGCAGACATCGCGCGGGTGCCGGGTATTTGCGATGCGTGAGAGCCGCCTCGTCGCCGTCCTTAAGCTTGACCCGGGCTCCGCCAGGCATCCCTCTCTCCGAAGCCCATGCCTATGCTTGAAAATGAAACTTCGCCTGGAAGGGGGTTCTCTGTGGTTTGCCCAAAATGAAATCGGCCGCGCGGGCTGCGATCATTTGCGTCGGGGCGTTGGTATTTCCGCTGGTAACCCTTGGCATGACCGATGCGTCAACCACGCGTAGTCCCTTTATGCCGTGAACACGCATCTTACCGTCGACAACCGCCATCTCGTCATTGCCCATTCGGCAGGTGCTTACGGGATGGAAATCCGTTTCAGCGGTCCGGGCGGCTTTGAATGCGGCCGGGGGAGGATTTGAAATTGGAATTCTCCTGACTGACTCGTTTTCAGCGGCGGCCGGCTTTAGGTTCGCCGCCGTTACAAATCGTTATGGCTTTTCGGCCAACGGACGGGGCGCCCTTCTCAAAGCATCGCTGAAACCTCCCCCGAATACCGGCGCGCGCATACACCGCACAATTTTGTACCAGCGGCTGGTCCGCTTCGCCGCCGAAAAGTTTTGGGCCAATCCATACTGGGTCAAAGATGTTGCATTCGAGAGGCCCGAGATATATTTGAGCGAAATCGAGCGTTCTTCTGCGGCGGGTATTCTCCAGCGGGGCGGAGTCTCCGAGGCGGGGTTTGTCGCGCTCTCACCTAGGGCGGTGGCCGAATCCCGGCGCTGGGGGCTGGACAATTATACTGAATTGGCGCGCCGCATAGTCGATGAACTGGGACTTTCGGTGGTGCTGGTGGGTTCTTCCGCTGATAAAGAAGACAGTGAAACCCTCCGGGAAAGGGTCGGAGCCGGTGTCATCAATCTATGCGGAGCAACGAAAGTGCGAGGCGCCGCCGCAATTCTGGAGCGGTCCCGGGCTTTTGTTGGCAACGACTCTGGTCTGGGACATCTGGCGGCGCTGGTAAACGTGCCTCTGGTAATTTTGTCAGGAGCTGATGACCCGGCGGTAACGTCGCCTGTTTCGAAGAAAAAAGAGGTCATTATCCGCTCGGACCTGGAATGTATTTCATGTGTCAAAAACGAATGTCCGAAAACGGGTGATCAATATATGCGCTGTATGCGAGAAATCAGCGTTGCGGAAGTTTTTGACTCCTTGAGAAAAGCTCTTGAGAGCGCTGGAAACTCCGCCTGATCCGCTGCTTTCATTGCCGGACGGTTTCGTAACCTGGGACACAACCCCGATCAAGCCTTGGCCTGTCGGGGAAAATAATGCGTCTCTGTCACCGGGTTTGGGACAATTTGGCGTTGGATCGGCTAGCCTTAATCCATTACAATAGAACAAGTTACCCATTAAGTGAAATAAATTTCGCCAGCCGAAACCTTTGTCAAGTGAATCCGTAATGCAAAGGAGCGGGGGGACTTACCCTGATCCAGTTGGGGGTTGAGAGGGTTTGAAACGCTCGAACGGATTCGGGGAACCGAAGAACTAATGCCCGCACAAATAGACCCTGTCTACACGTTTAGTTTGACGTGGTAAGCAGACATGACAAGTTCGTAACATTGGAGAATCGTCACAGTACCGATGAAAAACTCACAGAAGAGACCGGGTTCGGCAAACGTTGAACACAACCTCCGTAAGCGCCGGATTGGCAGTAGATTGAAAGCGCTGAGGAGACTAACGAATTCCCCGAAGAGGATTAACTTGAAAATGTTGAGCAACAGACAAGCGCTGTGCGTTGTTATGTCCATGGCGCTGCTGGCCTTTACGACATCCGTATCCGCCCAGCAAAACGGCGGGAAAGACAGCGATGCCGCAAAACCCAAAGCAGGTTCTGCAATGGTTGAATTCAACGATCTGCGCAATGGAGATTTGCTTGTGCAGGGGTTTGAATTGTCCGCTGAAACCCGTCTCATCTTGACAGCCGTCGGGTCCGCGCCCTGGGGGGCCGGTGACTTGCAGGCATATGGCTGGATACTGGATGCCGAGACGCGCGAGCCTGTCTGGGTGATGGATGAACGCGACACCGACAGATTTCGACGTTCAAGCTCATTGCGCAAGATTGAAGACGAAATTTCGCTTCCGGCCGGCAAATACGAAGCCTATTACTATGTCGGAGATCGCTTCTGGGGGAGTACTATTAACTTCGGTGACTCCGACGACTGGGCGGAGATTTGGAATGATCTGGGCGAGCTGCTCAGCGACCTGGGTGATGAACTCGCAGATGAGTTAGATGATCTGGATGACGAGCTTGATGATTTATTCGATGATGACGACGATGATCGATCTCGAGATCGCAAACGCGAGAGACGCCGCGAACGCCTGCGGGACAAACTCAAAGACCGCGACTGGGACGATTATAATGATCATAATCGCAACTGGAACAGCTATTCGCGAGACGGTTTGAGTTCAAGAGAACTGAGGCAGTTGTACTTCACTGTTAGCGCCCAGCGTGACACATATGCGACATATGATCCCGAAGAGAGCGCCCGTGAAACCATGGTCGTTGACTTTCGCCGCGTTAGTAATGATGAACGACTGCAAAAAGGCTTTACGCTCTCGCGTGAGATGAAACTGATTGTCCGCGCCAGCGGCGAGTACTCCCAAAGCGGCGCAATCTTTGTTGATCATGGATGGATTGTTGACGCGGATACCAGAAAACGTGTCTGGGAAATGGACAAATGGTCTACCCGCTATGCCGGCGGCGCGCGCAAGAACCGCGATGTGCAGGAAGAAATCACACTTCCGGCAGGCAACTACCTGGTCTATTATATGTCCGATGGCAGCCACTCATATGACGAATGGAATGCGCAGCCGCCGTTTGATCCACTCAGCTACGGAATCAGCGTAATGGTCACAGATAAGGCCGACAAGAGTAACGTGACTGGCTTTACATATAATCCACGGGAGGCGGTGATTCTCGCGATTGACCGGGTCGGCAACCATGCCTTCGAAAGCCAGGGTTTCAGACTGAAGAAAGACACCCAGTTGCGCATCCATGGTCTGGGAGAGTTTGCCTTTAATGCATTCGCCGATTACGGCTGGATCGAAAACACAGCCACCATGCACACCGTCTGGGAGATGGATGAAGACAATACAACACATGCCGGCGGAGCCACCAAGAACCGGGAATTTGACAATGTAATAACATTGTCGGCCGGCGAATATATCGCGTATTATGTGTCTGATGGGTCGCACAGTTATCGAAGCTGGAATTCCGCCAAACCGTTTGAACCCAAAAAATGGGGACTGACGGTATACGGCGTGGGCAAAAATTTTGACAAGAACTCCGTTACCCTGTTTGATGAAAAAGAATTGGAAACAGAATCTCTGGCGAGTTTGACGCGCCTGGGAGATGACGAAGATGTCTCGAAGCGTTTTACGCTGACCGCGCCGACTACTGTGCGAATCTATGCGCTTGGGGAAGGCTCAGGGGGCAGAATGCATGACTATGGCTGGATCGAAAACTATGAGACCGGCCGCACGGTATGGAAAATGCGCTATCGCCGAACGCGCCACGCCGGCGGCGCCAAGAAAAACCGTCTTGTGAATGTCACTATTGATCTTGAGCCGGGGGAATATGAGGTTATTTTCGTAACTGACGGCTCACATTCATTCAGAGACTTTAACGCCAGCCGTCCGCGTGATCCGCAAAGGTGGGGAATAACAATCAGCAAGAAATAGACGAGAGAGCGAAAGTAAATACCCGACCGCCGCTCTGGCGCGATTCAGCCCCACTCTGAATCGCGCCTCCCTTTTGAATAAGCATCTGGCTCTAAATAATATGTGTGCGCTAATGCAGTGTATCGGATTTGTCGACTGGCTGATTGTGTTGTGATGAATCGATAAACTGTCTTGCCAGAATTTCTGAAAGCTTGAGCCCCACGAGTTTCAATCCGTCCTCGGTGAAGTGAATCCCGTCGCGCATAAATATTCTCTTGAGTTGTCCCGAACTATCAAATTCTGATTCGAGATCAAGCAAGTGCGCCCCGGTGATTTGAGTCACTTCACGCACGATCTGATTGTATTCTTTGTGTCTCGCTGTTATCAAATCCTTGTTTTCCCCGAGTTTTTGTTCAACCAGATGTTCAGGGACGCCAAGGCGATAATGTGCCGTTGGAGCCGTTATGAAGATCACTGGAACACTCAACTCGTCGAAAACTCTATGAATCTTCAGAAGGTTTTCACGATACTGGTCAGGATGGACACGAACGATGTTCAAGGCCGTATCGACTGCCGCCTGCGATCGCGGTTTAAGCGTTGATCGCATCCATTGCAACAGGCGCGAATGATGATAGACTTCATTCATGAAATGGCCAAGACGGTTGTCGGCCGCTTCGGCGTCAGTCTGGCGATACGCCAACCAGTGGTCATTCCACCCAAAATAGACAACTGCTGCATCCGCTTCAAGCGTAAGGCCGTAAAGTTCGGCCATAACAACGCCCTGATGTGAACTGAACCCGGCAACCGCAAGCTTGACTGATTCGAATATCAGTTTATCAGAGTTTAGTTTTCGATTTAGAATGGCGTCAACGAACCTGGCGAAATCCTGTTCCGTGCATGAGTCTCCCAGATATAAAACACGCGTTGTCCTTTTTGGTTTGGGAGTCGTCGGTTCTTTACCGCGAAATCCGAGAGAATTTACACCAGGATTTTCAGAAGAGTATTTCCAAAACAATTTACGGTCAGGAATAAAGTAGGTGTAGAAGTTCGGCCGTAAAACGCCATATTGCACTCGTGGCTCGTATCGAAAATCGGAGACACGCAAGGATAGTTCTGGTACGGAGCTGATAAAACTAAAAATGGCCAGGCTCAAGAGCCAGCCGGTTTCACGATTTTTTGCTCGCAAAAACCTTTCTAACAGTCCGATACTGAGCGTTATTACCGCCCAGAGTACAACTGCGAGAATTGTTCCTCTTCCCAGAATCAACAGGACTACGGCCAAGAGTGTTGATATTGAGAATGAGACAAGAATGAAGTACCTGGTGGACCCGCCTCTGCGGAAACTTCCCATTGGCAGCTCAATTCTTTCTCTGTTGTGTCAATTCTTGCGATCGACGAAGTCGAGCGTGTGACCTGACACTCTCACTCCGAACAGCCGGGTCATATTTCCCGCCAATGCGCAAATCAAGGCCCGATTAATCGTCTACTTCTCGTCTCCGGCAGTCTGAAATCCGATGGTCTTGCCCTGTTGTTCGCCGTGAATTTTGATTTCGCCGAATTGTTTTTCAAATTTCTTGAGATTTTCCTCGATCGCTTTGTGCAGCATTTTCGCGTGGGCCGGTGTCATAATTATTCGGGCCTGAACACGGCTCTTGACGGCGCCCGGCATAACACGCGCAAAATCAATTATTATCTCTGTCGCCGAATGCGAGATCATAGCTAGATTCGCATAGATTCCCTCGGCTTCTTTTTCACCTAGCTCAATATTGATGCGCTGGTGTCCCGCTTGTGGATTTTGGGGTTGGTTCATGTATCTGTCTCCTCAGGTTCATTTGTATTCATTTTGCAGTTGAGCGTCCGGCCGGGGCGCCTGACCCCCGCGAGTTGCTCCGGGCAGTCAGTTTAATATATTGTCGCGCCCGGAGCAAAGAGCGCGAGGCGAGAACATTCAGCCGCATGGGTCAGGAATGAAACTATCCAGAGATCGAATCAAAGAAATCATCGGCGACATGGGCCGCTCACGGATACTTGTCCTGGGGGACAT
>JADFNA010000106.1 GCA_022563625.1 Candidatus Zixiibacteriota bacterium | reverse complement strand
CTATATCAAACAAAAGAGAGCGGGCTTTCGCCCCCGTGGAGAAGTCCTGATCACCACCGGCGCTTACCTGCTTGCGAATTTCCTGCCGCTGCTGGCGATCGCCGGCGCGCTTGTTTACCGGCGTCATCGCGATCGAATGGAGGGAGACATCGGCTATGCGCGCGCGCGCGCCGCGAATCGAATCGCCAAGAAACGCCTCAGACGAGCCAGCCGGTTAGCCGACGCGCAAAACGCAGAGCGGTTTTTCGGAGAGATTCGCCTGGCGATTATGGCCTTCGTTGCCGACAAATTGAACATCTCACATCATGGATTGACGCTTGAAGAACTCGGCGAAAAATTGTCCGCAGCGGGGTTTAGCGAGATTGAAGTCACCCGCTGCCGCGAACTTATTCAGCGCGCTGATTTTGTGCGCTATTCGCCGGGAACGATTAACGAAAAGGATATTTCAGATTCGCTGACTCTGGCTGAGGAAATCATTGTCAAATTGCAGGAAGCGAAAATTGCCTGAATCACGCCTGAGTATTTCCGCCGGACCACGGACTGCGTTGTTTCTCTCATTCCTAACGGTCCTGGCGGTTTTCCGCGCCGCGTCTGCGCATGCGGTCGATGCCGAGGAATTATTCGCCAGGGGCAATCAATGCTATGATTCGGCGCAGTACATGGAAGCGATCGCCGCCTATCGTGAGATTCTGGACAGCGGATGGGAATCAGCCGCATTGTATTACAATCTGGGCAACACCTATTTCGAATCAGGGGATTTGGGACATGCGGCGCTCAATTACCTGCGCGCCCAACGACTCGATCCATCTGACGAGGATATCCGCGACAACCTGGAATTCGCCAGGGCCTTTGTCAGCGTTCAGATGGAAGGAGTGCGTCTCAACCCGCTCAGTGACATGCTCGAATCGCTCACCGGCGGCTGGCCGCTGGGCCGCTGGGCATGGCTCTCGACACTTTCGTTGGTGGCGCTTTCTCTGGCGGCGATAGCGAGTATTTTTAGTCTGGCGCCGCCCCGGCTGATGCGCCTGACGATCGCGGGGCTGGGTTCTGTCTTTCTCTGCATAGTTTTTCTGACTACTTTCAAATATCAAAACGAATTTTCAGCCGACCGTGCGGTCGTGGTTATTCCGGATTTACCGGTTTCGGATAAACCGGCAGAGGATGGCGACCTCGAATTCGTAGCCTCGGCTGGGATGGAAGTAGAAATCCTCGATAGCTCAAACGGCTACTATCTGGTTCTCTTCGAGAACAAGCGTCGGGGCTGGCTCAGCGCCTACGCAGTCGAGCGGCTTTAAGCTCCTAACCTGCAATACGACAACGTCTTACATCAAGAGTTGTGGCTGCATCCAGTCCGCATCAAACCCTCTACTTAGTTGACTGTCAGTCGTGTATGGGATACCCTGTTGTGCCCGCTGATCGCGGGCGGCGGGCACAGGAATTACTTTACGCCGGTCGACCGTTGTACAAGAGGCCGCTGATATGGGAAGACCTCAAGATTGATCTACTGTGAGGAGAATAAAAGCGCTGAATGTGAGAACCTGAAATTGGTGTCGTGATTGGCCTTGATGATATGACGAAACAATGACCAAATTGTTAAAGAAAAAGCAGTTCTGGGGCATACTGATCGCGGCGGCGCTGCTGGCGTACAGTTTCAAAGATTTCCAGATTGGTGATCTTGATGAAATCTGGGGTCGTGTGTCTATGGTCTATTTGATACCGGTCGTGGTACTGAGCTTCATTATGCAATCAGGGCGGGCGCTGCGCTGGCGGACAATTGTGCAACCGGCGCATAATATTAAGATCACTCGCGCGGTCCCTCTGTATGCGTCCGGCGCCGCGCTCAACTATGTCATGCCGGCCCTGACCGGACAGGTCGGGCGCATGTTGCTTTTTGCCAGACACGTAAACCTTCCCAAGACACTGCTGTTTTCCACATTTCTGGTGGAAACGATTTTTGATGCGATGATGCTCTTTGGTTTTATTTTTGTCGGATCATTCAGCCCGCTTTATCCCCAGCAATTCAGCGTGGTCAGCAATGTTGTATTCTTTGCCGCGCTGACGCTTTTGGCTTTCATGTATATATTTCTGGCGTTCCGCCGCAACGTCGAGCGCTTTAACAAAAAGCGGCTGCGCAGGCGCTGGCCGGCGGTTTATATCACGCTACGCAAATTCACTCTCAGCTTCTCACGCGGTATTGATGCGCTCAAGTCTTCCCGGCATGTTGCGCGCTCACTGGGATTTTCACTGCTGATCTGGTTTTCGCATATCAGTATGATCTATCTCCTCTTTCGCGCATTTGGCCTTGAGATTCCCGCGGCTGCGGCGATTATTGTTGTGGTGGTCAACACCCTGGCGCTGCTGGTGCCGATCACACCGGGCAATGCCGGCACGTTTGAGTTTGCGGTAATTGCCACGCTGTCAACGTTCGCAATCGGCAAGACTGATGCGGCGCTTTTTGCAGTGGCGCTGCACATAATTGACGTGATTCCGATACTGGTCCTCAGCCTGCCCTTCATTTACGCCCGGAAAGTCACACTGGCTGACATCAGCGATGATGAAGAACGCGCTGAAAGGGAAATGGTCGTATTGGTTGATGATCCGGCGCTGGTAGTGGAAGGTAAAGGCCGATGATTCGCTACTTTAATTATACCGAGAGTTCCGGTGTCCAGGCCGGGGAGGGTCCGGCGGATTTTGAGTCGATGCTCAAGGACCGCCGCGGCCTGTTGTGGGTTGACATGCAGCAACCCGGCAAGGAAGAAGGGCGCCTGCTCAGCGATGTGTTCAAACTTCATCCACTGGCGGTGGAGGACGCTTTTTTGGTCAACCAGATTTCGAAGATTGATGAATACGGCGATGACATGTTTGCTGTTTTCAAATTAATTGACTACCTGGGCGAGGACGATGAGCTCAAGATTACCGAAGTGGATATTTTTGTCAGCAAACGATTTGTTGTGACGATTCATCAGGAGCGCCACCGAGTGTTTGACTTTCTCTACTCAAACGCAACCGGCAATAAACGAATGATGTCGCGCGGCTCCGATTTGTTCTTCCATGCCGTAGTCGACGCCTTTATCGACAGTTTCAACATTACGCTCGATGTACTCGAAAGCCAGGTGGATGAAATCGAGGAAATCGTGCTGGGAGAGCCTGACGAAAACATAGTGCGCGCGATTTTCCGTGTCCGGCGCAATATGGCGCTGCTAAAACGTGTCGCCAGTCCGCAGAAAGAAACGCTGTATCGGTTGAGCCGCAAAGAGTTCAACGCCATATCTGAACGCGCCAGAATTTGTTTCCGTGACATCTATGATAATGTGACACGCATCAATGAAGTAGCCGACAGCAATCGCGAGACCCTCAGCGCCGCGCTTGAAGTATATTTCTCGTCAGTTTCGACTAAGACAAATGAGATTATCAAATTCTTGACGTTGATTACTGTCATACTGATGCCGCCGACATTTCTGGTTGGCCTGTGGGGCATGAATTTCGCATCAATGCCCGAACTCCACTGGGAATACGGATATGTATTTTTCTGGATTGTCATACTCGTGACCACCGGCGGACTGCTGATGTTTTTCCGCAGGAAAAAGTGGCTGTAAAAAGTGACTGTGATTGTCCCGGTCAAATCGAATTATCCGACCGGCTGCACGGGAAGTTAATGGTACGTTACTATCATGGAGCACATGACACTCGAAAAACCTGACACAGCCGCCGCGGCTGAAACCGGGATAGCATTCAGCGAAAAGCTTGGCTTCAGCCGTTTCTTCTTGGACTTCATTAGCGGCAAGAGTTCGGCGCTGCAATTCTTTCCTGCGCAGGATGCCGCTGAGACTGCGCGGCGGATTGACAGTGTAACATACCCCCGCAGCGAGCTGGCCAAAATCCTGCGGCGCCAGAACAAACAGTTCGGCTCAAAACCCGAAGCGTTTGCGCGGATAGATTTGCTCGAAGATGAACGCGCCCTGGTGGTTTTCGCCGGGCAACAGGCCGGGTTGTTTGGCGGGCCATTGCTCGGGTTCTATAAAGCGCTTTGGACAGTGAAAGCCGCCAGTGACCTGTCACGCCTGCTGGATCGTCCGGTTATTCCCATATTCTGGATTGCGGCTGATGATCATGACTTTGATGAAATTAATCACGCCTTTGTGTTTGACATGATCGGCGAGCCGCAGCGCTTGAGCTACTACGAAAGTGATCAACCGGGAAGGCCGGCGTATCAGCGCCTGTTATCGAACACCGATTTATGCAGCGAGATGACCGGGACGCTGCGTGACGCGCTCGGGAAAACAGATTTCTCAACCGAAGTGGCAGAACGCTTATGCCGGGCTTATTGCCAGGGAACAAACTTTGTGACCGCGTTTGGGAAATTTATGGCCGACACGCTCCCGGATATCGGGCTGGCGCTGTTCAGTCCGGGAGATGACGACTGGAAAAAACTCTCATCTCAGATGTACCATACGATTTTGGGCAAACACGGCGAACTCAAATCGCGGATTGGCGCCGCGAATAAAAAGTTGCTTGAAGCGGGCTATCACTTGCAGGTCGAAAAAGAAGAAACGGCCTGCCATATGTTCATGCTTACTCCACAACGTGAGCCAATTCATACCGGAGCAAATGGATATCAAGTCGGAGAGACGAAATATTCGTCCGCAGAGCTTAAAAAACTGATTGACACACAACCGGAGCGCTTTTCCCCGGATGTTTTTACCCGGCCGCTCCTGTCGGCGCATATGTTTCCGACACTGGTCCAGACCGGTGGTCCATCCGAACTGGCTTACTTTGCCCAGATGTCCGGACTGTATGAACTGATAAATCGTCCGGCGCCGATCTTCATGGGGAGACTGAGCGCTACGTTGATTGAAAAGCGCTTTGAAAAACTAATGACAAAACACAACATCGAGTTTACCGATTTCGCGGGCGATGTTGAGCAGGTTATCAATGAAATTCTGGGCAAGTCATTTCCCGCGGATTTGGAGAAGCGCTTCGCCGATGTGCGCCGGGCGTTCAGGGAATCGTTCGATCTCCTGGCCTCGGAGGTCACGTCATTCGACAAATCACTAGAGGCAAACTCGGGACAGGTCTGGGGCAAAATTAACAACGCCCTGGAAAACTTTGAAAAAAAGGCGTTCGCTTCGCACAAACGCAAGCTGGCCGATGAACGCGCGGCGATATACCGCGCAGCAAATGCCCTGTTCCCCCGGCGGGCGCTACAGGAGCGTTCTATCAGTATGATTTACTACCTGTCCCGCTATGGCTATCGGATTGTTGATTACCTGACAGCGGCTCTTGATGTGGACACCACACAGCATCAGCTCATCTATCTTTCAGAAATGGACCGCGCCGGCCAATGAAAATCGGAATAACCTGCTATCCGTCGGCCG
The DNA here is from genome assembly GCA_022563625.1 of Candidatus Zixiibacteriota bacterium. Classification (GTDB taxonomy): domain Bacteria; phylum Zixibacteria; class MSB-5A5; order GN15; family JACZUZ01; genus JADFNA01. The sequence goes on along the minus strand of JADFNA010000106.1, from coordinate 941 downwards.
GGGGTTCGGGAATCGTCGCCACCGAATTGGGCATGAAGCTTGCCTCACGTGGCCACGAAGTGCACTTTATCGCCTCCGAGGCGCCGTTTCGTCTGGCCAACTATGTTGAGAACCTGTACTACCATCCGGTGCAGGCCACAACATACCCGCTTTTCAAAAACCCGCCATACACATTGCCGCTGGCTGTAAAGATGGTTGAAATTTCCAAACACTACGATCTCGATTTGTTGCATGTGCATTACGCTATCCCGCATGCGGCCTCGGCCTATCTGGCGCGCCAGATCCTTGCCACTGACGGTAAAGCCCCAAAAATTATAACGACTCTTCACGGCACAGACATTACGCTGGTTGGTGTTGACGCAACATTTTACGATATTACGAAGTTTTCGATTAATGAATCCGATGGTGTCACGGCGGTTTCCAATTATCTGGCCGAAGAGACGAAGCGAGAGTTCAAGATCACACGGCCGATTGAAGTCATTTATAATTTCTATGACACGGAGCGGTTCAGCATACGGAAAGATTTGTGCTGCAAGTCACAGTTCGCTGCCGATGACAAGTTTCTCATCGCCCATATTTCAAACTTCCGCCCGGTTAAGCGCGTACCGGATGTCATTGACGTGTTCGAAGGCATTCACAAAGCGCTCCCGGCCAAGCTTTTGTTAGTCGGCGAAGGGCCGGATACCACGCTGGTGCGCAGATTGGTCCATCGCAAGGGCCTTGACGATGATGTGATATTTCTGGGCACACAGGTCAGCGTTGAGACAATCCTTCCGTGCGTTGACCTGTTTCTCCTGCCGTCACAGGAAGAATCATTCGGACTGGCAGCGCTCGAGGCGATGGCCTGCGGCGCTCCTTTGGTTGGCTCGCTTGGATCAGGGATCAGTGAGGTAACCGAACAGAACGTCACCGGCATCCTGCATCCGGTGGGTGACACGTCA